>JAVBTP010000100.1:0-10997 GCA_031556115.1 Candidatus Adiutricaceae bacterium | reverse complement strand
CGGGGTTCAACCCGGCCCGCCGCAAAATCGCCTCCAGCAAATACGCGGTGGTGGTCTTGCCATTGGTGCCGGTCACGCCCACGGCGATCAGACGGTCGGTGGGCCGGCCGTAAATGGCGGACGCGGCCCCGGCCATGACCGGACGAAGCGATTCAAAGGGAACCAGCAGGCGGGGAACCGGCAGATCCAGATCCGGCTCGGTCATCATCACCGCCGCCGCGCCTCGGGCCAGAGCATCGGCGATGAAGGCGCGCCCGTCAAATTTGATGCCGGGTACGGCCGCGAAAATCCAGCCCGGCCGCACCGCGCGGGAATCCTCGGTAAGGCCCGAAATCTCGGGATCGCCCTCACCCGTCAACGTCAAGTTCATCTGTTCGGCCAGCCGGCGCAATCGCATCATAGACTCTTTACCTCTGATCTTTTCCCGTCATGGTGTCGCCCATTTCAGGGTCGGCCAAAAACCACCGAACAGGTCTGGCCGGCTCCCACCGAAGTCCCGGCCACAGGCCGCTGCCCCACCGCGTGGCCGCTGCCGAGATACTCCAGATCCATGGAATATTCGCTCATGATCTCCATGACCTGGCGCATGGTCAGGCCCGAGAGGTCGGGCATGACTCCGGGATCGGTGGCCAGGGCCAGGGAGACGTCGGCGAAGACGGGCTCGACCCCGCCGGTGAGGATGGCCTTTTCCGGGGCCAGGGAGGCGAAGGTGATGGGCCCCCGGGCGCCCCGGTCGTTTTTCTTGAGTTTGACCCGGATGAAGTTGGTGGGCTGATCGCCTTCCAATACGCCCGGGGCGCCGATGTAGTTTTTCTGCACCAGAGGCCAGACCGGATCGCCTTTATCCTCGGTGGGGGGAATATCCAGAAGCGGCAAGGCGTTCTCCATGATTTCCTTGAAAGCCGGAGTGGCCACCGTGCCGCCGTAATACCCGTTTTGGGGTTCGTCCAAAACCACCATGACGCACAACTGCGGATCGTGGTAGGGAGCGAACCCGAGGAATGAAGCCACATACTTGCCCGGGGCGTAACCTTTGCCGCCGCGGACCACTTTTTGCGCCGTACCGGTTTTGCCGGCCACCGGGTAACCCGCCACCTCGGCCCGGGTGGCGGTTCCACCCTTTTGAACGGCCATGCGGAGCATGGCGGCCACCTGACGGGCGGTAAGAGGAGAAACCACCTGCCGGAGGATCTGAGGTTCATAACGCTCGATGATGCGGCCGTCCGCGTCCAGGACCCGGTCCACGATGTAGGGCTTCATCAGGACCCCGTCATTGGCCAGCGAACTCATGGCCATCACCATTTGGAGAGTGGTCACCGACACGCCCTGACCGAAGGCGATATTGGCGGCTTCCACCTGTTGCCACTGTTTTGGGTGCCGTAACAAGCCGGAGGCCTCACCGGGCAAGTGGGCCAGGCCGGTTTTTTCCCCGAAGGAAAACCTGGTGAGATAGTTATAGAGCAAGTTGTTCCCCAACATGCCGCCCAGTTTCAACGAGCCGATGTTGGACGAATATTTGATGATCTCGCTGACGGTCAGGTCGCCGTAATTGTGGGTGTCGCGCACCGTGTGGTTGGCCACCCGAAAGGCCCCGTTTTCGCAGTTGACCACGGATTCGGGATTGATGACGCCCTCCTCCAGGGCCGCGGCCACCACGAAAACCTTGAAGGTCGAGCCGGGCTCGAAGGGATCGGTGAGGATGCGGTTGCGTCGGGAGGCGTTGGTGAACGTTTTGTACTCGTTGGGGTCAAAAGTCGGCCACACCGCCGCGGCCACCACCGCCCCGGTTTTGGGGCGCATGACCAGGGCCATGCCGCTTTTGGCCCCATACGTGGAGATGGCGTTGGCCAGGGCCTTTTCGGTGATGTATTGGATCCGGCGGTCGATGGTCAGGACCACCGAGGCGCCCCGGGTCTGCTCCAGATCGCCCTCCACCTTGTCGACCATGATGCGGCCGAGATTGTCGCGCTTGACTTTCAACTGTCCCTGGCCGGCCTGAAGGCGGTCGTCCAGGGCCAGTTCCAGCCCTTCCAGCCCCTGGCCGTCGACGCCGACGAAGCCGAGGAAGTGGGAAGCCAGATTGCCGTTGGGATAGGCCCGGCGGTATTCCTTGGAAAGCCGCAGCCCGGGCAGATCAAGGGCCTGAACGGCCTCGGCCTCGTCGACCGTCAACTGGCGCTTGAGCCACATGAACTTACGGTTGGAAGCCAGCTTGCCCGTCAGGTCGGCGGCATCCAGCTTCAGAACTTCATGAAGTTTCGCCACGGCCTCGGCCTTCTGCCGGTCATCCATCATCGAGGCGTCGACATAGAGGGAAGGCACGGCCAGCGAGGCGGCCAGCCGCTCGCCGTTGGCGTCAAAAATCTCGCCGCGCACGGCCCCCAAGTTCAAGTGCCGTTCCACCTCCGCCCGGGCCTTGGCCATCAAAGCGTCCCGCTGAACCACGGTCAGGGTGAAGGATTTATATAACACGGCCGCAAAGACCAAGGCGAAGGTCAGGCAGACGAGCTGCAACTTAACGTTCATCCATTTGCCGCCGTTGGGAGCCATCAGTCGATCACCACAATCTGACCCTGTTTGGGGGTAATCAGGCCCAGTTTACCCCGGGCCAATTCTTCCAATTGATGCAAGGAACTGACCCGGGCCAGTTCGGTGTTTAACTGCCGATTGGTTTCCAGAAGACGCAGCTTCTGCTGGGTCAGATCGGAAATCTCATAACTGTGGGCCACCGCCGTATGGTTGGAACGCACCAGGCCCCAAACCAGCATGACCCCCGCCAACACCAAGGCGGCCAGGACCAGAAAATGGCGGGCCGATAAAAAAGACAAAGGGGCGGCGGCCCGGTTGGGCGTGACCAGGGTCGCGGCGGCCGGCGGAGGCGCCAGCTTCGGTTTGGCCGAAACCGGTTTCGCCAAACGGACACCGCCGGACCGGTCTTTCGTGGAACGAGTCTGCCCGCTCCATTTCAACCCGCCGCGAGTCCGCCCGTTGGGGCGGTCTATAGGCAGCCCCACCATGACGCGGGAAATGGACATCAGTCACCTTGTTTTTTTGTGGGCGCGGGGAACCCCGCCAGCCAACTCCGGGGATGACCCGGCCAGGCGGCCGAGCCTTCATACTTCCTTGTTGTTTGGAAAACGTCACCGCCAGCCCAAGTTTCGGCAGGAGCGTTTCCCGATCAAGCGCGCCGGGCCCTTGGGCCTCAGACGCCACTCTTTTTCGGTTCCACCCGTTCGGCCGCCCTCAGCTTGGCCGACCGCGCCCGCGGATTTTTGGCCACTTCCGCCGGGCCGGGAACCTGCGGCTTTTTATGGAGCGCCTGCCAGGGCTTTTCCCCACTTTCGCCGCGCCCTCTGAAGGCCTCTTTGACCAGACGGTCCTCCAGAGAGTGAAAACTTATGATCACCAACCGGCCGCCGGGATTCAACAAATCGGGAGCGGCCAGCAGAAAATTCTTGAGCGCTCTGAGCTCCTGGTTGACCTCGATGCGCAAGGCCATGAAGGTGCGGGTGGCCGGATGAATCCGCGGAGGCGGGCCCGGCCGGTAGAGCGTCTTGGCCACCAGGGCGGCCAACTCGTCCGTGGTTTCCAGCGGTTTTTTTTGCCTGGCCCGGACAATCGCCCGGGCCAGGCGTCGAGAGGCCCGCTCCTCACCGTAGCTCAAAATGAGGTCGGCCAATTCCTTCTCCGGATACCGGTTCACCACTTCACGCGCGGACAGGGCGCCCAGAGGATTAAGACGCATGTCCAGTGGCTCATCCATGGTCCAAGAGAAGCCCCGGCCGGGTTTGGAAAGTTGCCGGCTGCAGAGACCCAAGTCCAGCAGGATCCCGTCTACCCCTCCCTGGTTCAACCCGGCCAGTAGTTCCGCTGCGTTTTCAAAATTGCCGGAAACCACGGTCAGCCGTTTTTCGCCGCGGCCCCAGCCGTCCTCAGCCCAGACCCGAGGTTCCGGGTCCTGATCCAGGGCGATGAGCCGCCCTTGTTCCCCCAATGCCGACAGTATCAGCCGGCTGTGTCCGCCTCCGCCTAACGTGGCGTCGACATACGTTCCCTCAGGCTTGACCTTCAGCCATTCCACGGCTTCCGGCCCCAGCACCGTCAGGTGACCAAAGGCCCGTGACCAATCGACCCCGCCGCCCTGGGCCAGGGCGTCCGCCAGATCCACCGGGACCGGAGGCGATTCCAACTCCTCCAACGATTTCCGAGGGCTGGGGCGGTTTTTCTTTCTGGTCACAGCGGGATTTCCAAGCGGCGCAGGGCTTCCTCAAACGCGGCCGCCTCTTTGGCCCGCTGAGCCATGAAGCGACCGCTTTCCCAAATTTCCACTTTCGACAGAGCACCCACCACCATCACTTCGCGCTCCAGGCCGGCAAGGCCCCGATGCTTGGGCGACAAGAGCACCCGGCCGGATTTGTCCACGGCCAGGCGCTCGGAGTTGGAGCCGAGCCGCCGCTCCATCGCCAGACGACTGGGGCTGTCCTGAATGGCTTTGACGGCCGCCTCGATCTCCTGCCACCGCTCGTGGGGATAGAGGGTGACGTTGCCGTCCTGTTCGCTGGCGTAGGCCACGATTTCCTCAGGCCGTTCGGAATGCTGCATCTCTTCGCGAAACTTTCCCGGCAGGGCCAGCCGGCCCTTGTCATCGAGGCTGTGAACCGCCTCACCTATGAAACTGAAAGTACCGCTCATTGACCTGGCCCGACTGGCCCTCGAAGGGCGATTAAAATCCCGGCCGCCTTTTCATATTCTCAGGACTGATCTCCCATTCGCTCCCACCGGGTCGAATTTTGCGGGGAGGTGCCCCACTTCCTACCATTTGTCCCCACTTTACCCTTCTATAGCCCCACTGTCAAGCGAAAAACCCTTCCGCGGTTCGCTTAAAAAGACCCTGATCAAAGCCACTTAGAATATGTAGTGGCCCTCGGGGGGCGGACAGCCCCATATGTTGGGCCTCAGCCTGGGCATTTTTTTTCAATGGAGGTGGTTTTTTTCCCGAAATGAGACCTCATTTGCCGCCTAAGAATGGGATATAAAATTATTATATCGGTAAACGATTGATAATTTTCAATAAAAGAGCTAAATAAAAATCAAGGATCATATATTAAACATATTAAAACTCTAAATAGTATATTTGCACTTAATTTAGTATAAATTAGCATAATAGACAAGACAAAAAGGGCCCTCACCCGAATTTTTTTACCGCGGCCGTCCCTCCTTCGCCTCGCCGCCAGAGCCGCGCGCCTCGCCGGCCCTGGGGAATTTACTTTTGGACAGGCCCGAAGAAAACTGATACAATCACTTTTTCCATGGATATCAGGGCAAAAAGCCCCGGATGAAAGGAGAGACGGTGCGATATTTTATTGATGAGGAAATATTCAAGCGCTTTCCCAATTTCAGGCGAGTGGTGGTGGTGGCCGGAAACATGGACAACCACGGCGAACACCCCGAGTTGGCGGCCCTGCTCAGGGCCGCCGAGGAACACGTTCGCGGGACGGAATACGACGCTTTTCCCGATCTGCCGCGCCTGACCATCTGGGTGGAGGCCTTCAAGGCCCTGGGTATCAATCCCAAAAAGCACCCGCCCTCGGTCATCAACATGGTCAAGCGGGTCAGAAGCGGCAAAAACCTGCCCTACATCAACAGCCTGGTGGCCATTTTCAACTGTCTGAGCCTCAACAACCTTCTCTCCTGCGGAGGCGATGATCTGGACGTGGTGCGGGGCGACTTGCGCCTGACCGTGGCCGCCGGCGATGAAAACTACAGCCCCCTGGGTCAGCCCGAAGCGCGGGAACACCCCGCTCCTGGCGAGGTCGTCTATCTGGACACGGCCACCAAGGAGGTCTTGTGCCGCTGCTGGTGCTGGAAAAACGGCGACGTCAGCAAACTCACCGAAGAGACCAGGCGGGCGGCGATCAACATTGACGGCATGCTCCCGGCCTTCAGCCTGTCCCAGTTGGAAGACCTGGGCGGCCGGATGGCCGAGCTTTTGGGCCGCTTCACCGGGGCCAGCGCCGAGATCAAAGTCATGAGCCCGGAAAATCCCGAGTTTGCCATCGGCATATAAACCGTACCAGGGAAGGCTTCGCGCTCCACCGCCTCCCCGCCCTTCAGCGCACGGGAACGGGCCGGGCTTTTGTGAAACACGAAAGCGGGAGCGCGGCGGCCGCGGCCAAAGAGCCAGCAGGAGGAGAATCATGGAATACGAAGTGGGCTTTCTCGGCTACGGGCACATGGCCCGGGCCATTTCCGACGGCCTGGACCGCAGCGGGCTGGTGCCCTATCATCAGCAACTGATCTCCGGCCGTGACCGGGGGCGGCTCAAGGAGGCGGGTGAAACAAAGGGGGTGGCCGTGGCCGACGACAACCGGGCCCTGGTCCGCCACTCCAAGGTGGTGCTCCTGGGGGTGCTGCCCAACCAGGTGGAGGACGCGCTGGAAGAAGTGCGGAACGAGTCGGCCGGCCGGCTCATCATTTCTATGGCCGCCGGGGTGCGGCTGGAAACCTTGAACAGTTTTTTGCACACCGGGGCGGGCCTGGTGCGGGCCATGCCCAACGTGGCCGCCCAGGTGGGGCAAGGCACCACCGTGATCTGCGGCCGTCCCCGCAGCGACCCGGCCCATCTGATCCGCGCCCGGCAGATCTTTGAATCGGTGGGGCTGTGCCTGGAGCTGGAGGAATGCCTGTTTGACGTGGCCAGCGCCCTCAGCGGCGCGGGTCCGGCCTATTTTTTCGCTCTTTTCGAATCCTTCGTGCGGGGCGCGGTCCGGTTGGGCGTTCCCTGGGAGGCGGCCCGGCGTCTGGTTGTGCAGACCGCCCTGGGTGCGGCCGAAATGGCCTCGCGGCAGCCCGGCCAGTCCCTGGCCAACATGCGGGATGCCGTGGCCTCGCCAGGGGGGGTCACCGCCGAAGGTTTGTATGTGCTGGATAAAGGGGGATTGGGCGGCGTGCTCCAAGAAGCCCTGGAAGCGGCCACCATGAAGGCCCGGCGAATGGCCTGACGCTTCGCCGCGAAAACCGCGCGGCGCTCTTCCGGTCCGGGCGAAACGACGCCTTAGGCCCGGGCATATTGCAAAACAAGGGAATCGTGAGGAATCGGCATGAAAATAAAAGCTTTGGGCGCGGTGGGCACGGTCACGGGCTCTTCTTTCCGGCTGGAACTGGCCAGCGGCTTCAACGCGCTTTTGGATTGCGGCCTCTTTCAGGGCGGCCGCCAGACCGAACTGCGAAACGCCAACACGGGGGTCTATGACCCCAAAAATCTGGCCGCCCTGATCCTGACCCACGCCCACATGGACCACTCGGGCCTGGTGCCCCGCCTGGTCAAGGCGGGTTACCGCAACCCGGTCTACGCCACCGAGGCCACTTGCGATCTCCTGCGGGCCCTCTGGCTGGACGCGGCCAACATCCAGGAACAGGAAGCCGTCTGGAAAACCCGCAAGAACCGCCGCCAGGGCCAGCGGGAAGTGGAACCGCTCTACACCGAGGACGACGCCCGCCTGGCCATGACCCTGCTGAAACCCATGACCATGCATGAGCCCCACCAACTCGGGCCGGGCCTCACCGTCCGCTTCATTCCGGCCGGCCACATCCTGGGCGCGGCCAGCGTCCACTTCACCATCGAGGAAAACGGCACGGTCCAAAGGGTGGGCTTTTCCGGAGACATCGGCCGCAGCCAGCAGCTCCTGATGCCCCCGCCCGAGCCCCTGCCCGAAGTCGACACCCTCTTTATGGAGACGACGTATGGCAACCGCAACCACAAGGAGCTGGAACCCTCCAGGGCGGAGTTGCTCAGCGTCGTCAATCGGCTCTGGGCCCAAAAAAAAGGCCGCCTGCTCATCCCGGCCTTTGCCGTGGAACGGACCCAGGAGATTCTCCTGTTGCTGGCCCAGGCCTGGCACGAGGGGCAAATCCCCAGGGAACTGCCCATCATCCTCGATTCCCCCCTGGCCGCCCAGACTTCGGAGATCTACCTGCGCCACGTGGAACTTTTCGACCGGTCCAGCCAGGATTTTTTGCGGCGGGTCATGACCGCCGAAGCCCTGCCCAGCCTCAGGGTCACCAAGGACGCCCAGGAGAGCCAGCAGTTGAACGACCTGGCCGGCCCGGCCCTGATCATCGCCGGCAGCGGCATGGCCAACGCCGGCCGCATTCTGCATCACCTCAAACACAACCTCTGGCGGGAAGACTGCCACGTCGTCTTCGTCGGCTTCCAGGCCCAGGGCACCACCGGCCGCCGCCTGGTGGAGGGGGCCACGGAGATCAAAATTTTCCGCGAACTGATCACGGTAAAAGCCAAGATCCACACCATCGGTGGTTTTTCGGGCCACGCCGGCCAGGACGAACTTTTGGCCTGGCTCAAACGCCAGGTCCACCCGGGCCTGACCGTCAACCTCATCCACGGCGAGCCCGGCAGCACCGAGGATTTTTGCCGCCTGGTCAAGGCGACCCATCCGGAGGTCGACTTCGCCATTCCCAAATGGCTTCAATACGTCTCCCTGGCCGAGGAAAGACCGGCCGTCGCCGAGGAGGAGGAGGCCCGTCCCCGCCTGGCCGACGACCAGGCCGGGCCCAGTCTGGCCCGCCGCCTGGCCCGCTTGCAGGCTCAGGCCGAAGCCGTGGCCGGACTGGCCCCCGACCAGCTGGCCCGCTTGGAGAGTTACCTGGCCGGGGCCGAGGATCTGTTATCGGCCGCCGGGCCGAACGGCCGCAGGGGCCACGGCGCCTGATCGGCGCGGCTTCAACGGCTCGGGCTCGAATCGCCAAATAACGAGAGGTTATTTGGCGATTATCTTTCCTGATCAATACTCGCCTGATCAATCCTCGCCCATAAAAGCCGAACGGCCGCCAGAGCATTCGGCGGCCGTTCGGCTTTTTTACGAAACAGTCCCGAACCGGTTTCATCGGCCGCCGGTTCGACGGATATAGATCCGGTGGCTGAATATATCCATTCCCGGCCGGCCAAGTCCCTGTGATTTCGGGCTTCGCCGAAATCACGCTGAACAAGTTCAGTCGGCGGGTCAATATTTGACCTCGCCTCCGGCCTTCTCCGGGAGGGATATCCAACCGCCTCAGTCGCGGTGGGCGATCGAGATAATGAATGATGCCGATGCCAACACATCACTCCCTATTTTCGCGATCGGAACGGAGAGGGCCGGAGACGAGGGGCCGCCCGGCCACGTTTGGCCCGCGCCCTCACTGAGGACCGGCGGGCATGCTTTCCACGGTGGTGACCCCCACATCGATCAGGTACTCGGCCCCGGTGATGGCCCGAGACTCGTCGCCGGCCAGAAACAGGGCCAGTTCGGCCACTTCCTCGGCCCGCACCGGCCTGGGGATGGGCGGGGCCATACGCTTTTCATACAGGCCCAGGTCGCGCGGCGGATCGCCCGGCTTCCAGGGCACGTCGCCCGTGTCGATATCGCTGGGCAGAATGGTGTTGACGGTAATGTTGTGCTCACCGACCTCCAGAGCCAGAGCCTTGCCGAAAGCGGACAGGGCCGCCTTGGAGGCGGCGTAGGCCGCGCAGTACCGATAAACCGTCATCAGCCCCGTGGTCGAGCCCAGGTTGACGATCTTGCCATAATTGTTCCCGACCATCAACGGCACCACGGCCTTGCAGCAGTGCACCGCGGTGCGGAGATTGCGGTCCATCACCAGATCCCAATAGCCCAGGTCCATGTCCATGAAGCTGGGCCGGGGCGGCACGGACTTGCCGGCCACGTTGCAGAGGATATCCACCCGCCCCAATTCGGCCGCCACGGCCCGGACCATTGTTTCCACCTCTTCCATCCTGGTCAGGTCGGCCCGGAAAGCCAGGGCCCGGCCGCCGCCCCGCCTGATTTCCTCGGCCCGGGCCTCGACCTCGGGAGCGATGTCGGTCACGCAGACCACGGCCCCCTCCCGGGCGAAAAGCCGGGCCATGGCCGCCCCGACGCCCCGGGGCCGGGCCACCCCCGTGATCAGGGCCACCTTGCCCCGCAAACGGCCCAAGGCCGGCTTCTCCCTGGTCACCGCATCAAAATCAAGAGGACTCATTTTTTACCCCTTCCGGGTTCGATTGGTCGCCCAACAGATCGCTCAATGGGCCCACCGCCGGCTGGAGCAGCCGACGGTAGTAAAAATTGCTGGTATACAGGCAGGCCAGGGGGTTGTGTCCCAAAACGCGGTCCTTGGCCACCAGGATCGTGCTGGGGGCCTCCGCGTGCCGGATAAAAAGGGAATCATGCCCCACGCAGAGGCCGATAACCACATTCAACTCCGAAGGCCATTGGTTCAAATAGCGGGCCTGCAAAATGGGGTTGCAAATGCTCTCCCTTTGGCCGGGGTAAACTTTGATCTCGTCGGGGAGGCCGATATCCAGCTTGTCCACGGCCCCGACCTTGCAGCAGACCACTCTGAACTTCAGGCCGTGGGCTTTCAGCGCTTTGGTGAACAGGCGGCTTTCCTCCATCAGGCCCACGCAGCTGGCAATGCCGATGCGTTCCGCCCCCAGCCGGCGGGCAAAGGCGATGGTCTCCTCCACCCGGGTCAGGCGGCCGTAATACCGCCCTTCCACCTCGGCCGCGGCCCGGGCCAGACGGGCATCCAGGCCCGGCCCCTGGTAGATATCCAAAGTCCGGCCCAAATGCTCCCCCTGGACCTCCCGCGTGGGACAGGCCGGGGGAAAGTCCGCGTTCAGGTATTCGCAGTTATACACCTTGCAGTGGGCGCACCCGCGGTCGGCGGCCGTTTTTTTGTCTTCCGTCATGCTCGTCACCTGATCATCAATCGTCTAAAATCTCGCGGCCCCGAGCGATCCCGGCTACCCGCCATATGGCGCCGGAGCCGCCGGCCATCCGACAGGTTATTGCGTCGGGCCGATGCGGTTGATGGCAAAACCGCCCAAACCCAATACTTCGGATTTGGTGGCTTGCCCGTTGCAGACTTTGATCATTTCCCCAAAAAGCTCCCGGCCGGCCTCCTTGATGGACTTCAGGCCGTCGATCACCACGCCG
>JAVBTP010000255.1:0-4654 GCA_031556115.1 Candidatus Adiutricaceae bacterium | reverse complement strand
TGATCAGGTTGAATGAAAAATCCCTTTGAAATTTTTGGTCTGACCCCGGAGATGGTGGGGGCTCTGTCGGAAAAAGATTTGTTTTCCGTTCTCAAATCCATGTATCGGGCCTTGCAGAAAACCGTGCACCCCGACGTGGCGCGCCATCGGACGCGCGGCGGCGAGGGCGACCGGGCGGTGGAACTGAACCTGGCCTTCGAAGCCCTGAACCTGGACAAGAATCCCGTGGGCTTCCGCCGCCACCGCAAAAGCTTCGTGGCCCGCCGGCCCCGCACCGCCTATCAGCGGAGCCTGGCCCTCTCTCGGGAACTGATGCTGGCGGCGGCCCGGGAGGAACGCCTGGCCGAGGCCTATTTCGACCGCCTGACGGCCGATTACGGCTGGCCGGCGACGGCCGGAGCGGGGGAAGGGCGCGCGGTGGAAGAAGGGGCGAACGCGGCTCCGTTCCCGTTGAAAAATGTCCGCCTGGGGCTTTTGGATGTGGCCATCAATCAGAATCTGAAAATGGCCTCGTGGTCCCTGGGCAGCAATTATAAAGAAATGAACTTTGACGCCGGCGGCCGGCTGACTGTGCGGGGGGTGGGGCGGGCCCGGTTCAGCCGGGCCGAGTATATCCACCTTATAGGCTCGGTGCCGGCCGACCGGGTGGAGCTGTTGCCCCTATTGGACCGCCCTCCGACCCGTTTCTTTAAAACACCGGCCCTGGCCGGCCCCGGGTCAATCGGCCCCTCCATTTCCGTTCTCAACCGCATTGGTCAGGACAAGTTCCGGGCCCACGTTTTGGTCCACCTTCAGCCGGCGGTCACCGAGCGGTCATATCTCTTTTCTTTCAATAAGCCCGAGTTCGCGGAAACCGGCTGCCTGACCTTGGAAGGCCTGGTGGTCAAGATCGAACGCGAGGAGCGGAAAGGGAAGGGCGGGGCGGGTTCGGATAAATAAGCATTCGGCTTAAGGCCAAGCCGCAAAAATTCTTTGCCAAACAAAATCCCCGCTCTGAAACGGTCCAGGGCGGGGATTTTATTACTCCGGCCACAAAATAAGTCGTACCCGTGATTTCGCCAAAGCCCGAAATCACTGGACTTCCGCCGCCGAGAACCGACTTCGCCAACCGCCGGGTTAATAAGTCGAAAATGCGAAGCCACCGCGCAATAATCAAGAGGTTTTACCATGGCTGTCCGGCTGGAGCGTGGGGCGATTTGCCTGTTCAAGCTTTCGGGCGGATGGCGAAACACCTGGCGGTGAAGCCCGGGGCGTCCTTGACGGCCGGGAAGGTGCAGAAGATGATGGCGCCCGTGGGCGGGAGTTGGTCGAGGTTGCGGAGCATTTCGATCTGGTATCTGTCCCGCTTGAGGTAATAGAGTTCTCCGGCCCAGAGGGCGGTTTTGGCGGTGATGGCCGGGTCGGTGTCGGGGGGCTCGTGGCCGATGGCCCCGACCTGGCGGGTTTCGCAGAGGTATCGCAGGGCCGGCTGGGTCCAGCCCGGGTAGTGGCAGTCGCCCTGGGCGTCTTTGTTGAAAAAGGCCGCGCCTTCGCGCTTGTGCCAGTCGGTGCGCATGGCCACAAAGGACCCGGCCGGGATCGGGCCGTGGATTTTTTCCCAATCCTGAAGGTCTTCCGCGGTCAGGCCGTAGTCGGGGTCGGCCGCGGCCTGGGCCGAGACGTCGATGACGCAGAGGGGGAAAACCATTTCCCGAACAGTGATTTTGTCCAGGGGGCGCCCGTTTTCCACAAAGTGGAAGGGGGGATCGACATGGGTGCCGTATTGGCTGACCACGGTGTATTCGCGGGAACAGACCTTATGCCGGGCGAAAGAGAGCACCTCGTCGATCTGAAGATCCCGAAACCCTTCGTAGTGGGGGGTTCGGGGGCTGACCTCATAACTGAGGTCGACCCAGTGATAACGGTCTGATTTCAACTGCTCGAGGATGTTCCACAGTTCCGGATTCGTCATGGGGTCCCTCCTTAAATTGACGAGACGATGGCGCGGACGCCGTCGAGAAAGCGGTGAACTTCTTCCAGGGTGTTGTAGGGCGCCAGGCCCGCCCGGATGAAGGAGCCCCGGTCGCGGATGCCCAGCCGTTCGGCCAGGGTCCGGGCGTAGAAGTCGCCCTCGGCGATGAAGACGCTGTGTTCCTCGCACATGCGGATGCAGAAGTCGCGGGGGCTGATCCCCTCGGCCCGGAAGGCGATGGTCGGGGTCTTGGGGACCTCCGGACCGGCCTGGTAGAGGGTTATCCCCCTGATGGCGGCCATCTCCCGGCGGATGACCTCGGCCAGGGCGTTTTCATGCCCCTCGATGGCCCGGTAGCCGCTCCGGATACGTTGGGAAAGAGTCGGGCCCTGGCCCAGGCCGGCGATGAATTCAATGGCGCAGGATACCGAGGGAATGCCCTCGTGGCTCTGGGTGCCGGTTTCCAGGCGGTCGGGGATGTTGTCGGGAGCGGGGGCGACTTTGTAGACCGCGAGGTTCTGGAAAATCTCCTCTTTGATGACGGCCATGCCCACGTGGGCGGCGAAGAATTTGTAGGCCGAGGAAAAAAGAAGGTCGATGCCCAGGGCCTCCCGGTCGACATAAAAGTGGGGAATGGCGTGAACCGCGTCCACGGCCACCAGGGCGCCGACCTTTTTGGCCTCCCGCGAGAATTTTGCGACGTCGGTGATGGTGCCCACGCAGTTGGAGGCCGAACCGACGGCCACCAGTCTGGTCCGGGGGGTGATGAGGCCGGGCAGGGCCTCGGTATCCAGGGTCAGGGCGCGGGGGTCGAGGGGCACGTATTTCACCGTCACCCCCCGGTCTTCGGCGGCGGTGCGCCAGCAGTCGATATTGGAGTGGTGCTCCAGCTCGGTCAGGACGATTTCGTCACCCTTTTGCCAGGTGCGGGCCAGGGCCCGGCTGACCTGAAACATCAGGGAGGTGGCGTTGGGGCCAAAAGCCACCTCGGCGGGTTTGGCGTTGAAGAGGGTGGCGATGTCGCTCCTGGCCCTGGCGATGAGTTCCTCGGTTTCATGGCTGGTGGGAAAGTTGCCGTGGAGATTGGCTCCGCCCCGGGTCAGGTAGCCGGCCACGGCGTCGATGGCGCTCTGAACCGTCTGGGCGCCGCCAGGGCCGTCGAAATAGACCACCGGCTTGTTTTTGTAGGCGCGTTTCAAGGCCGGAAACTGGCCGCGCACCTGTTCAACGGGAAATGAATTGGACATGGCGAACCTCCTTGCCGTTGGGGTTATCGGTCGGGCTGTCAGGCGAAAGCCTCCGGTTCCGTTGGGGGGCTTGTTACGAAAGAGCGGGTGGTGGCTATGATTGTAAGGGACGGGAGGCGGGTGCGTCAAAATAAAGTCGAAAGCGGTGTTGAACGCCGAAATCGCATTTTGAGCCCGGCCGGGGCCGGCCGGGGAGGCTGTTTCAGGGCCGGCCGCGAAACGTGGCCGGCGGCCGAAGGCCGGCCGCCATACCCGGTGGCCATCAAATTATTAACCCGGCAGTTGGCGAAGTCGGTTCTCGGCGGCGGAAGCCCAGTGATTTCGGGCTTTGCCGAAATCACGCTGAACAAGTTTAGTCGGCGGGTCAATACTTCACATTCGATGGCCGCTTTGGTATCAGCGCCATTCGCTGAAGACGTCGGTCATACCGCCGATATCCCGTTCGATTTCCGCCCGGACGATGTCGGCGAAGCCCATTTTCAGGGCGTTGAAGATAACTTGATGGTGACGGGCCGCCCGGGCCAGAATGGGCTGGAGCCGCTCCCGGCCGATGGCGTGCAGGAGGCAGTGGCGGTAGTGCAAGAGGCGGCTTTCAAGGCTTTCATACATTCGCCCGATATAGGCGTTGCGGGAGGCGGCGATGATGATGGCGTGGAACTGGTGGTCGCATTCGGCATAAGTGTCCGGATCCAGGGCGAGGCCGATTTCCTGATATTGGGCGACCAGTTTTTCCATCCGGTCCAGTTCTTCGGGTTGGATGCGGGCGGCGGCCAAAAAGGCCGCATAGCTTTCCACGGCGATGCGGGCTTCATACAGGCGGCGGCTCTCCTCTTTGGCCATGGGCGACACCACGGAGATGTTGCCGCCTTTCTTCAGCAGAAGATTGTCCCGGCCCAGGCGCGAGAGGGCCTTTTGCACCGGAGTCCGGCTGACGCCCAGTTCCTCGGCCAGCTTGCTCTCGTTCAGTTTGGTGCCGGGCGGGAGGCGCAAAAAGATGATGCCTTCATACAGGGTCTGATAGATGGCCTCGCCCAGCGCCAAAAAAGGGTTGCGGTCGAGTTTTTCCCGCAGAGCGTCTCTGTTCATGGCTTCGGCCCGTCTGGGAGCGGTCGCCGTTCGCGATGACGAACGCGGTTGCGAATCGGCCTTCGAAGGGCGGACTGATTGGTCAGAATTCGCATTGACGGCAATCCGGGGGGACCCCGTCGTCCGGCCCGGCCAGACGGCGGCGAAGATCGGCCATTTCGGGGGATCGCCAGACGGTGGCCAGGTCGTGGGCGCGGCCGTTGAACGGGAGGAGCCGGTCCCCGTACCATGAGCAGCAGGGCCAGATCCGGCCGTCGTGGTCGACGGCCAGCGACAGACACGGCGGGCGCCCCAGGGGCGCCAGGGGGGGGGCCGGCCGGGGCGGTGTTTGCACGCGGGAGCCGGGGCACCAGATGGGGTGCGGACTGGG
>JAVBTP010000103.1:0-8873 GCA_031556115.1 Candidatus Adiutricaceae bacterium | reverse complement strand
AGGGTGAAGAGCGCCTGGAGGGCCAGGTTGGCCTGGAGATCGCTGGCTAAGCTGGAGACGGGCAGGATATGGTTATCGAGGTCTTGGGCCTGTTGGTTGACTTGGCGCAGTAAACTGAAAATGAAGACCGATAAAATGAGGAAGATGACGCAGGCGCTGGCAAAGCCCAGCATAATTTTAGTTCCGAGTTTCATGTTTTGTCTCCTGGACATTTTGTTTGTGTTAATCGGGGCTGTTTTTGGTTTTCGGCCGACGCCCGCGCGCGCCTCAAGCCGTCGGTATATTAATATTTTTCGGGTCTCCGTTCGGGAGGGCTCCCCCCTAACTGTTACCCGAAGCCCCCGGCTTTCCGCCGGCGGCGCTCTTCGCTAAAATATTTAACAAAGTATCTTTACAAAAGTCCATAAAAAAATTTTTCGCTCGCTCTTACGCCTTTCCGGCTGAAAGACGGTGCGCCAAATAATTATGCACCCAACGCTCATTTGGATACGGTTTAATAGTAGCACAGAGAAGCCTGAAGTCAAGTGCGTGGCATTATACGGTATGAGCGGGCCCGGGGCCGGTTCGGCGGGTTGGCGCCAAAATCCGGCGTAAACGGGAGTCTTCGGGCGGAGGCGTAAAAAAACCCCCAAGCGACGCTTGGGGGTGAAGGACGGGGTGGCCTTTGGCGGCTTAAAACTCGAAAGCCTCGTCCATGTTGAAGTCGTTTTTGCCGGATCGTTGGGGGAGAAGCTTGGTTTTATAGGCGGGGACCGTTTTCCTGGGTTTGGCGGCCTCGGCCCGCGCCGGAGCGTGGGCGGCCGGCGCCTTGGCGGCCGCCGCGGGCGCGCCGTTCTTGTTGACGCCATGCACCAGGCCGCTGAGCCCACCCACCGCTTCCAACAGTTGCGCGGCCTCGCCCGACAGTTGGCCGGCCGCGCTGGCCGACTCCTCGGCCGAGGCCGCGTTGGACTGGGTGACCTTGTCCATTTCGGCCATGGCCGTGGTGATCTGGCTGATGCCCTGGGACTGCTCCCTGGAAGCTTCGGCCACTTCACCCAAAAGTTCGGCCACCTTGGCCGAATGGGCTTCCACGGTCTTGAAGCTTTCGGCCGTGGCCGCGACCATCTCGGAACCGGAGTTGATGTTGCCGATGGTGGAGGCGATGAGATCGGCCGTGTTCTTGGCCGCGTCGGCCGAACGGATGGCCAGATTGCGCACCTCGTCGGCCACCACCGCGAAGCCCGCTCCGGCGTCACCCGCCCGGGCCGCCTCGACCGCCGCGTTGAGGGCCAACAGGTTGGTCTGGAAGGCGATCTCGTCGATGGTCTTGATGATCTTGCCGATCTCGTTGCCGGAGACGGCAATCTCTTCCATGGCTTTGGTGACCCTCGCCATGGATTGGTCGGCGCTGTGGACCGCGTCGGTGGCCTGCCGCATCAGGGCGTTGGCTTCCATGGAGTTGTCGGCGTTGCGTTTCGTCATGGAGGACAGTTCCTCCAGCGCCGCGCTGGTTTCCTCCAGAGAGGCCGCGTTCTCGGTGGCGCCCTCGGCCAGAATGTTGGAGGACGCGGACAACTGAGTGGAGGCATGGTCCACCTCCTGCGCCCCTTCCGAGAGAGCCTCGATGAGGCGGTTGACTGGCTTGGTGATGCTCCTGGTGATGGCCAGACCCAGGATCAGGCTGATGGCCAGAGCCGCGCCCACGCCGATAAGCAGGCTTAGGAGAACCTGGCTGATGGAACCGACCGCGTCGGCGACCACGTCGTTGGTCATTTTGTTCATCGCCGCGACCAAATCCGTCAAGTCTTTCAGGGTGGCGTCACGCGCCTGGTCGCTCGCGGCGGCGTTGACCTGATTTTGGATGGTGATATCCTTCAGGGTGAGAGCGGCCTGCCGGGTGGCGGCCACGGACTTCAGGACCGTTCTTATTTGCTCCTTCCTGTCCTCTCTTTGGAAAAGGGCTTCCAATTTCCCGAGCTCGTCGGCCAGGTGATCGATGCTGGTCACGGCCTGGTCGAACTTGGTCAAGTCGCGATCCAGAAGGCCCCGGAGGAGATGCAGGTAAAAAACCTCGCTTTCCCCCTGGAGGTCGGCCACGTTATCTATGCGCTCATTGAGGCGCTGAACTTCTTGCAGAGAGGTGTTGGCTTTGATCAGGGTGTCCTGCTCCTGCGCGACCTCCTCCCGCAGCTTGGCGAGTTGGTCCCCCAGCAGGGTGTAGTTCTGGACGACGGCGGCCCGGTTGTCGGTCACCCGCTGCAGAAGATCGGGCAGCGAGGCGTTGCTTACGCTGAAGTTGTCGTAGTGTTTTTCCAGGTTGGCGACCAGGCCGACCAACTGTGGGTTTTGGCCGGTGACCCCTTTTTTGATTTCCACAGACAGCCAATTAAGCTTTTTGACGGCCTCGCCATGCAGGTCCTGAGCCTGCTTCCAGCGGTCAGGGTGGCCGGTGGAGTCATATTCCAGGGTATAAAGGGCTTCCATAAGCAAAAGATGCTGGATGCTGCCGGTGACGTCCATGACCGGCATGACCTCATCCTTCAGGGTCGCGGTGCCATGCTGGACGCTTTTCAGCGCCAAGACCACCGCCAGGGACATGACGACAAAAATGAAGCACGTGCCCATAAATCCCACCGTGATTTTTTTGCTCAACTTCATACGAACCTCCCGCATCTCCGCTAAGATGCTCTTTTAATTGATCTTCAAGACAAGCGCCATAGAGTTTAACCTGAAAGGTCTGTATAGAGGCGTATCGCGTCAATATTCCGGCGATCGCTGAATGGCGTGCGGTTATAGACCCGGCCGCTGAACACGTTCATTCTCGGAAGACCAAATTCAGTGATTTCCGGCTTTGGCGAAATCACGGGTTGAATATGTTTATGGGCCGGCGCAATAAGAGTATTTCAGACCCTCCGAGGTTTCGACGCAGAGGTGTCTATATAATAATATTAATATTATTATATAGTTATATTTTTTTAAAAAAGATGCTACGACACCCTTGGCCGAAAAAGCCAAAAAATAAAGAGTTGCCGGGAGAGAGGAGAGCGGGCCCGGCCGAAGGACAGTGCTGAAAAGCGGCACGCGGTTACGCGCATACGCCGGCGGGCCCGACTCGCGGGGGTCACGTATGAGTGACCTCGATTTGGAAGATACTGAACCAACGCCTGGCCATGGCTTCATGGACCATCGTTCACGAAGTGCAGCGGACGGGAAAGGCGGTGATCGGCAGCGCGGCGTTACGGCCCAGAGGACGTTTTGGAATAGAAACCGCATTTGGCGCCAGTCTGGAAACTGGAAATGCGGCCAAAAAATCAGCCCCGCTGACAATGTTGGGAAGAAGCGCCGGCCGGCGGAATTTTAGCGGGAAAACTATGGCCGCCAGTGTCGGCGCTTGTTGGGGAGTGGGCAACTCAATGAAGACCAGGCTTCGATCAAGTGCTTCGCTTTTCGTCAATGCAGCCTCAACAGGCTCTATTTGTAACTTATGGTAAGCATGTGTCTAGGTAAAGTCAATAGTAAATAAAGACGGCGCCCCGGCCGTATTGTGTATATTTTGACGGCTTTTTTAACTATAACTATAATATTTAATATGAACCGGAGGCAAACCGCGTCGGGGGCTCAGACATACGTCGGGGTCATCAGACGGGAAGGCAGCCAGGCGTGGGGTTCTTGGGTGGTGCTCCGCGGGGCCAATCGGTCGATCAGGCCGGCGGTGGCCCGGGTGAGGTCGCGGGCCAGGTCCAGGGTGACTTTGCCGGCCGGTGCCGGAGCCGCGGTTTTGGGGGGGATGTCGGTGTTCCGGTTGCTCAGGGTGCGGCGGTCGCCCCGCTCTTTGAGGCGGCCGGCCGGGTCGTCGTCGCTGGGGGCGGGTTGCGGCGGACGGTATTCGGGCCGCTCATAATGCGGCCCGATTTTTCCTAACATATTATAACTATTGATAGTAACTTGCACGATGCCCGCCCTCGAAGGCTTTGGTCGGAATCAAACGTAGTCGCCGCGTTTGAATTTCATGGCCTCCACTGTGGCCAGGATGGCGGCGTCATTGGACATCCCTTTCAGCGGGCTGTTGTCGGGCAGCCCCCGGCTGAGTTCCGACAGCTGGCCGGCGGCCTTTTCCATTTCGTGCGCCAAAGGCTCCAAGTCTCGAGGGCTCTTGGTGGCGTCACCCAGAGCGGCGGCGTATTGCTCCATGGTGTCCAGGGTGTTCGCCAACTGCCGATCGACTTTGGTCGCTTTGTCCGCGATGCCCTGATTGGCCAGGATCATCCCCACCAGAGGGCTGTTTTCCAAATGGCCGATGGACCCGGGCCCCAGGGAGGGTTGTCCGCCCGACGGGGCATTGGCTTTGGGCTCCTCTAAAAGCTTGGAAAACCCCTGGTCGCGCTGATCCGGCCCGGAGGCGCGGTTTTGCGTTGACTGGCGTACTTGTTCCAAATGATCGGTGGATGCTATTTTCATTTCAGGCCTCGCTTTGGGAATTCCGTTCAAGCCCGGGGGCGATTTTGTTGCCAGAAGATAAAGCAAAAGTCGGGCCAACAGTCAGCGGCCGATAACAAGATGTTTTTGTTGTTAACCCGGCCGTTGGCGAAGCCGGTTCTCGGCGGCGGAAGTCCAGTGATTTCGGGCTTTGGCGAAATCACGGGTATGACGTATTTGGTGACCGGAGTAATAAATATTAAAAAAACTTCCAGATCGGGCCTCGGCAAGACTTGCCGGGCGTGCGGCAAAAAAGGCCGCGCTTATTAACCCGGCCGTTGGCGAAGTCGGTTCTCGGCGGCGGAAGTCCAGTGATTTCGGGCTTTGGCGAAATCACGGGTATGACGTATTTGGTGGCCGGGGTGATAAAATAATGATAGCTCTTTAAGTATAATTATGTATACTATTTTTTTACATAGCCAGGATCCCGCGAACGGGGACCTTGATTTTGGTATTGGGCGATATAGGTGAAATCATGGGAAAAAAGACGCTCTCCATGTTTTTGGAGCCGATTCGGGCGCTGGGGGGCCGCTTCCTGATTTTGGGGGCCGCGGTCGGTATTTGCTGGCCCTTCTGCGCCTCCCCGGCGGCCGAAGCGGCGGACCAACCGGCCTCAAGCCCGGGGGTGGTGGTGATGGAAGTCCCTCCCCCGGCCGAGGACGGAGCCGATATCGAAGCGCCCGCCTATCAGGACGACCCCGACTATGATCGTTTGAAATCCCGCTATTTCAAAAAAGGGCTTTATAATGCCATCTGGGTGGGCCGCTACCTCGACGAGGAACCGGCTCAGCGCATGGCCCGGCACTTTCAGTCCCGAGGCCTGACCGCTTTTGTGCTGAAGAAGAAAATCGAGGAAAGGCGCCTGTTTGCCAACGACCCGGTCGGTGATTTTTACATGGTCCTGGTGGGCCTGTTCGGCGTGCCCCGTGAAGCCGACATTCTGGGCCAGCGGCTCAAGGCCGAGGGGCAGGTGCGTGGCTATCAGGTGGTGCCGGTGGATGCCCCGGCTGAACTGGACAGTTCCGAAACCCAAACCCAACCCCTGTCCACCCAGGCGGCCAAGACCAGCCGGGAGGCTCAGGAAAGGGCCTCCCGTCCGCTAAGCCCGAATTCGCCGGCCGCCACCGGCGAGGCGTTTAAAAAGAACGTCTATGGCCGATACGTGGGCAGTTTTCGCGATCCCCTGCGGGCCCAGGCCGAAGCCGAGCGGATGACCGCCGCCGGCTGGCCGGCTTCCGTGCATAAAGACCCTGGCGCCTCCACCTGGTATCGCGTCTATCTGGCGCCCACCGAGGACCATCGGGATTGGAAGGCCGACGAGCCCACCCTCACGGCGGCCCGCCGTTCGGCCGCCACCCAGCCGGGCATCGTCATCCTGGCCGACATGTCCAGCCTCGGTGGCGGCCTCAGCACCGTCACCCCCAACGCCGGCCGCACCGACGCCTCGGCCTGCGCCGGGTTTTCCGAAGCCGGCCGGCTGGGGGCGGTCTTGAACCGCACCATCATCTACATCCCCGACACCTCCTACACCGCCGCCCTGGTGCCCATCACCTACCAGGAGATGCGAAGCTGGAAGGAAATTCCCGCCAGAATCAAAGCTTGGTGGACCGACGAGAAGGCCCGGCCCCAAAAGAAAGCCCTCTACGGGCCGGCCATTTTCAACCGGCCGGAGATGGAGCAGGCCGTCAGCCGTCTGGCGGCCACCCCCGAACAGGCCTCCCTGGCCATCGGGCTGACCGAGGTCTCCAACGAACTGTCCACCATTCCCGGCCGAAAAGTCCTTTTGGTCTTTTCCGAATTTTTGGGGCCGGATCAGCCCCAGGACGTCCGGGCCGCGTTGGGCCAGCTGAAAAGCGCGGTCACCGGTCTGGAGCCCATTTTCATTTATGGCGACACCGACGGAGCCGGCTACGCCCTGGCCAATGACCTGGCCAGGGAATTCGGGTCCGGCCAGGCCTGGGATGGCTGCCTGCTTTTAAACAACAACGGCTACTTCGAAAAATACATCAAGGCGATTTTTCGGTGATTTTCGCCCGGTTATAAAAAATCCCTGACCTCATTTAAGGCCAGGGATTCTTAAAGTGGGTTGACAAAAACGTGAACCGGTGGCGCGCGCGATCTCCTTTCCTGTTCACGTCCCCCGCGCCCGTTCTCTGAAAACGGGCTCCCATCCGCTCTTCAACGAACCGCCCTTGCGGTTCACAGGCCCTATCCAGCCTCTTCCCCAGGGATGGTTAACGGGAGCCTCATTGTCCCAGGGAAATCGCTCCGGATGCGCCGGGCGGCATAGGCGGCCTTCCCCGGCCTACGCCTTCCAGACCGTTCGGGGGGCCTTCTTCCGGAAGGGACGCGAGGGCGCTTTCCTTACTTATAAAATAACTCTTTATGGCCGAAAGTCAAGCCCGTGGCGATCAGGAAGGACATTGGAAGGGCATTGGCCAAAAAAACCCCTGGCCTCATCATCAGAGGCCAGGGGCCAAAAAAAGGTGAACAAAAAACGTGAACCGGTGGTGCGCGCAAACTCCTTTCCCGCTCACGCCTCCCACCCCGCCAAAAGCGCGGGTCGCCATCCATCCGCTTCCGGGCCGCCCTTGCGGCCCTGAGGCCATTCCGGCCAAAACTTGATGGATAGCGCGCGGGAGTCCTCCTTGTCCCAGGAAACCCCTACAGATGCGCCGGGCGGTTAGGCATATATCCCGGCCTACACATTCCAGACCGTTTCTTTAGCTTATTCTGGAGTGGGTGCAAAGCGGTTTCCGTGATTATAAGATAACCCATTCGGGGAAAAATTGCAAGTCCCGGCGGGTAATTTTCAGCGATTCCGCCGCCGAGAACCGACTTCGCCGACCGCCGGGTTAATACAATGACGAAAGCCGGCTCGGGGCTACGTGCCGGCCGCTTGACGGGCGCGACCTTCACGGGTCGCGGCCCGTTCTGGGGGGCGAGCCGCCCCTGGAGGCTTTTGCGAACCCCTTGTTTTTGCCCCCGGTTCGGGCTATAATATCATAGCTGGTGATCATGGAATTTAAGGAAGCCTCCAGTTGATTCCGTTGCCGGAGTTTTTCCAAAACCGTCATGTTTGACCCGTCAGAAGAGGATTTATGACTGATATCGCCCCCATGATGGAAGTGAAAGCCGCCGCCCAGACCGACCCCTTCCAGAGCGAAAACGAAGGTAAATACCTCACGTTTCAATTGGCCGAGGAAGGGTACGGCATCGGCATCCTGAAAGTTCGGGAAATTATCGGCATGCTGCCGGTGACCCCCGTGCCCCAGACTCCCATGTTTCTCAAAGGGGTCATCAACCTGCGCGGCCAGGTCATCCCGGTGGTGGATCTGCGGTTGAAATTCGGCCTCATGGAAGAGGAATACACCGAACGCACCAGTATCATCGTGGTCGAGGTCAAGGGCCTGGCCAACAATATTCCCATCGGCATCGTGGTGGATACGGTCTCCGAGGTCATCAACATCCAGGCCGAGGAAATCGAGCCGGCCCCCGTCTTCGGGGCCTCCATCAACACCCAGTTCATTTTGGGCATGGCCAAGACCGAGGGCGGAGTGAAGATCCTCTTGAATATCGACCAGGTTCTGTCCGCCGAAGAACTGGGCGCCTTATAACCACCGCGACCTCAGTGGAAACCAGGGGCCATAGCCGTCCCGGACGGCGCCGTCAGGCCCGGCCTCGGCCCGGCCCGCCTGACGCGGCCGGCTGGGCCGGGCGCCTGTTTTTGGGCCAGGCCCGGCGTCTGGCCGATCAGGCGGGCTTTGCCGGCCGGATCCTCATCCTGACCTGGCAGGGGCGGCGTTACCGCTCCCAGCGCCTGATGCTGCGGCTGACCCTGGAGGAGGTCTTCAAGGCCATCAGCGGCTCGCTGGCCCTGGTGGTCCTGGTGGGTTTCATGTTGGGTTTCCTGTGGTCGACCCTGTGGTTCGGGACCCTGTCCAACATCGGCGGCCTGGAAAACATATCCATGTTCCTGGTCAATATCCACACCGTCCAGATCGCCCCCATCATGACCACGGTCATCGTCATCCTGCGCTATGGCGCCCCCGCCACCTGGGAATTGGCTGTGATGAAATCCACCCGCCAGTTCGACACCCTGGTCCGCCTGGGCATCCCCCCCGAACACTATCTGGCCGCGCCCCGGATCATCGGCGCCTTTCTGGCCACTCCCGTCCTCTTGGCCGTCTTCAACCTGGCCTCCTTCGCCGGCGCCTATTACCTGGCCTGGCGGTCGGGCGGCCAGCCGGTTTTGGATTTCATCTTTTCCCTCAGCGCCCAAACCGGCAGCCGCCACTTTCTGGTCATGGCTTTCAAGAGCGTGGCCATTTCTTTGGCCGTCTCCTTTTTCTGCGTGTATAACGGGTCTGACATCCGGGTCGGCGACCTGGACCTGGGCCGGACCATCATCCGCC
>JAVBTP010000148.1:0-3318 GCA_031556115.1 Candidatus Adiutricaceae bacterium | reverse complement strand
GGGGTGTCAGGGGGGGATTCAGCGCCGGCCGGTCACCAGCTGATGGCCAGGCCGGCCGAGCCCTGCCAGGTCTCCGTCTCCGGATCCATTTCATGGCTCAGGTCAAAAAACAGGGCCGTATCACCGTCCAAAGCGGCGACGAGGCCTCCGCGGCTTACTTCGCGATTGGTGTTTCCGGCGCCGGTCAAAGCCGGGACCATGGCCAGAGAGGCGGCGGTTACCCGCGGTCCGCCCCGCCCGGTGTCAAACCGGGGAGCGGCCTCCGGATCAGCCCGGCCCAAAAGCCGCCGCGCCGTCGGCCCGTCGGAAACAGCCAGGGCGTCGGAAGGCGCCGACCAAGCGACGGCCGAACAAATTATCAGAAAAACAAAAACCCGCAGCAGAGAAGTACCCGGCATTGGCTTTCTCCAGCGGCCTCGTTACGGCCAGACCGTAACGCCGCTTTCAAGAATACGATTTTCAATCCCCCCGCGCCCCATGCCCGGCCCCACGCCCGGCCCCATGCCCGGCCATCGCCAAAGTCCGGCCAGACGCCAGCTCCAGGCTGACTTCCCCTTTCCGCCACCGGTCGTCTCACCGCGCATACGGCGCGGGGGGAAGGTCCTGATACGCGTCTTCAGGCATGGTCAGGGTCCGGCCGGCGCTGAGGTTGACCACCTCCACCCGGCGGTTGCGGCCGTCCTCGGGGTCGATGTTGGGTAAAGGCTGGGTCTCCCCCAACCCCATGGGAATGAGCTGGTTGCCCGACAGGTTGAAGTTTTCCAGCAAATACCGCTGCACGGCGTGCGCCCGCCTCCGGGAGAGATCCATGTTATACGCAAAAGGCCCCACCGCATCGGTGTGCCCTTCCAATCGGAAGGTGGAGCCGGCCAGTTCTTTGGAGGTCATGGCCTGGCCTAAAATATTCAGGGTGTTTTTGGCGTGGGCGGTCAAGACATCGCGGTCGAATTCAAACAGGATGTTCAGCGCCACCCGGGGCCCGTCACCCGCGCCGGAAATCGGCGACTGGGGTTCGGGCAGGCATTCGTCGGGCGGCATCTCCCCGCCTCGGGCCACCGCCAGGGCCGCCCGCTGCTCGGGCGTGTATTTCTTTTTACACGGCCGGACCCCGGGCCCGGTGAGGGAGGCGATCAGTTCCCGCACACTGGGGTCACGGCCGGTAAAATCGGCGGTGCGCAGGTTCAGGAACGGATAGTTGATAAACGTCCAGCGGGGCAGGGGAAAATCGGAAAAAGCCGCTTCCTTCATTTCAAATCCGCCGCTGCCGTCGTAATCCACTATTTGATATTCCCATGGATCATAGAGGTCAATATCCACCACATAACAAAAAACCCGGCCATTGTGGCTGAGACGCAGCACCCGGCCGGCGTCGTTGGGCAGAATGAACTCCTCCCGGCGGGTTTCCTCGCCCTCCACGGTGGGGTCGAAGTCGATCATCACGTCACTGATTTTCGTCGCCCCATACAGGGCCGGCCGGAGCCAGCCATGGGGGAAATAATCGCCGTGATTGGTCAGGGCCAGGAGCGCCGACGGGCCGGCGCCGGCCGACAGAATGAGTAAAACGAATATGACCGGTCCCAGATGCCGACATCCGGGCCATCCTTGGCGTACTGTGCGAACCAGGTTTGACATGACAACCTCAATACCGAATTGACGGGGCCTCACGAACGTCAAAGCCGGGGCGCCCCGCATTTCTTATCGGCCCGGGTCGGGGTGAAGATAAGGGACGGCCGGAGAAGTTTGCGGAAACGTGCATTTCATTTTACAGCGCCTTGGTTTTTTTTCATAAGCCAACGATTTATTATTATGCTGTTTTTCATTAAAACGCCCCGACCGGAGCTGATTTCGGGTCATCGGATGGGTGAAAAATCACCTCAGGCGTGGGGGGGAACGGGCAACTGTGATCGGCATTTCGCAGCGGGGAGAGATCCAAAATCTATTTCGCATAAAATATATTGATTTTACTAAAAATAAATTATGGCACGCGCATTGCTATAACCTGTTCAACAGAAACAGCCATCGCAGGAGGCCGCCATGATCAACAACATCAGCCACTACCAAACCCTCGGTCTTCCGGAAGGCGCTTCGCTCGTCGATATCAAGGCCGCCTTCCGCCGCCTGGCCAAAGCGCACCACCCCGATGCCGACGGCCGGACCCAGGCTGATGTCGATCGGTTCATCAAAGTCCAGACCTCGTATCAGAAACTGGTGAAAACCGCCATGGCCAAAAACCGCGCCCGCCGCGCCCGGGAAGCGGCGTCGCCCCAGAAGCCGACGGAACCCACGGCCGCCCCCGCCGCCAACTGGCGTTTCGAAAGCCGCCGGGAAATCGGCCTGGACGTCCACTACCGCCTTTTCGTCCTGCGGCCCGCCGAAGGCGGCGCCCGGGTGGTTTTACCCTGGCAGGCCCAGGAAGCCTGCCCCCGTTGCCTCGGCCAGGGCCGGACCCTGGCCCGGGTGGGCTCGTTATATCGTCCCTGCGCCTGCACCAAGTGCGGCGGGCAGGGCACCGTTGTCCGCGACAGCCAACTGGAGGTCGCCCTCACCCCGGAAATGGTGGGCCAGAGCAAAATCCGGCTGCGCAAGGCCGGCCTCTACAATGCCCAGGCCGCGCAACGCGGAGATCTGTTTTTGGAGATCACCTGGGTCGACCGTCTACCCCGCCCCAACTGATGGGGAGTTTACAATTTCCCTCCCCCCTGCTCTCCGGCCTCAAGCACTTGCCATCGCCGCCCGGGCGAAAAAAACGGCGCCGACCGCGCCGTTTTGTTTGGCGGATTTTCAGCGCCTGAGATTTTTCGCCAAACTGTTGACCAGGCGACGGGCTTCGCCGGCTGTCTCCAAAGCCTGGTTCAGGCTGGTCAGGGGTGGAGCGGGCAAAACCGCCAAAGCCCGCTCCACCAAACGGGTGATATCGGCAAAGCCGATGGCGCCGGCGAGAAAGAGATCCACCGCCTCCTCATTGGCGCTGGTGAGAATGGTCGGGGCCGTGCCCCCGGCCCGGCCGGCCTCGACGGCCAGCCGCAGGGCCCTGAAGGTATCGTGGTCCGGCTCCTCAAAAGTCAGGTGCCCGCGCCATTCGCCAAAAGGCAGACGGGCCAGTTCCAAGGGGGCGAAATCGTCCAGGCCGGGACCGGGCCCGTCCGGGTCCGGTAAGAGGGGCCAGCGTTCGGGATAGCTCAGGGCATAGGCGATGGCCAGACGCATATCGGTGGGCCCGGCCTGGGCCATCTGGGAGCCGTCGACGTATTCGACAATGGAGTGGATTACGCTCTGGGGGTGGATAAGCACCTCCAGCCGATCGTAGGGAATATTGAA
>JAVBTP010000186.1:0-10926 GCA_031556115.1 Candidatus Adiutricaceae bacterium | reverse complement strand
CGGGTTGGAGGTGGAACTTAAAAACCCCCGCCTCCATCTTCTGCTCGGCATCCTCTCCCGGGACGTCATCTCTCCGCCCACCGCGGAACAGCAAACTTCACCGGACACCCGCACCGTCATCCGGGGCGGCTTCGTCGGCCGCTATCGCCACCATCCCGAGACCAGGATCTGGAGCCAGGTGAATTTCAGCGAAGAGGCTTTTCAGGATCTGACCCACTGGATCCACGCCTACCAGCGATACCTGCTCAAGAGGGAAAAGGGCCTTCTTCCCTTTGAAGTCGACCGGGTCAACATCTATCCGTCCATTCCGCCGGAGAGGCCTCCCCTCAAAGGCGACGGAGACGAAGACGGCGCCGGGGAAAAGCCGGAGCGCGAGTGACGCTCCGGGGAACGGGAATAATCGAACGCCCCGCCCCCGGTCGGCAAGACCGGGGGCGGGGCGTTTTTCATGAAACATCCGCGGGCGTCAGGCCTGAACGCTGACCTGGTTGCGGCCGGCGGTCTTGGCGTGATACAGGGCCTGGTCGGCCCGGTTGAACAAGCTGACCGCGTCGTCGCCCTTCCGCATTTCGGTCACCCCCATGGAGATGCCGACCTTGACGGTCAGGTCGCTGGACTTGAAAAGCTTGAATTCCACGGAAGTGATGCCGCGGCGGATTTTCTCCGCCACGCCCGCCGCCGACTCCAGGCCGGCGTTGGGAGCAATGATCACAAACTCGTCGCCGCCGTAACGGAAGATCAAATCGTCATTGCGCAAGGCCTCCCGGGTCAGACGGGCCACATAGGCCAAAATCCGGTCGCCGGCCAGATGGCCGTAGGTGTTGTTAAAATCGCGGAAATGGTCGATATCGAAAACGATGAGCGAGCAGGTCTTCAACGTCCCGCCGGCATAGGCGGCCAGGGTTTTTTCGACTTGGCTGTCATAAGCCCGCCGGTTATACACGTTCGTCAGGGGGTCACGCAGGGAAACCGCCTTGAGCTTTTCTATCTCCTCAAGCATTTCATGGCTTTGGCGGGAAAAATCTTCATAGTCCCGCCGGCTTTTGGCCAGCCGCTCCTCCGCCAGGTGGCGTTCGGCGTCCAAAGCCTCCAACCGGGCTTGGTCGGCCTGCCGTTTTTGCTCGACACACCCGGTGAGCTTATCGACTTTTTCCAGGATCCGGCCGCACAGGGCCTCCAGATCAATCGCGCCCGGAGCCACCAGAGAGCCGATTTCCCGCAAGCCGTTTTGCATGGCGTCGGCGAAACCCCGTTCGGCCTCCGCCAAATGCGACTGCGTCGAACTCAGCGATTTGATGAAGTCCTGCTCCGTATCCTCCAGGCTGCGCAAGACCTCCCCGATCTGTTTGAACGCCCGGGAGCGTTCCTCCCACAAGCTGTCCCTGACCTTGATGACCAGATCCAGAATTTTTTGAAACAGTTTATCCAAGGCGGGCTCGGATTTGATCAGGTCAGCCAGGTCCCGTTCCTCGGCCTGAAACTGGGTGGGGCGAATGGAGACCACGTGGTGGACGATGGCGACCAACTGATCGGTCAGGCCGTTCTCGCAAACCCGGGCGCCTCCCTTTCGGGAGGGCTCGCCATTACTGACCGCCACGGGAGCCGTGTCGCGCACGGCTTTCACCTCCGGCGTTCCCTTTTCGACTTTGGCGGCGATTTCAGCGGCCTGGTTGGACAGGCTGAAGGCCTGCCGTTTGAGGTTCTCCGGATTGAGCACCGGCCTGGCGCCCAAGACCTGCCGAATAACTTCAAGGGCGGGGACAAACGGCCGGCCGCCGGCGCCCATTATATCCGCCAGAGACTCCAGAAAAAAAATCACTGATTTTTCCAATTCGTCGAAATTCTGTTTTCCACTCATGGTCGGGATTCTTCCACTCCGAGCGGCACCTTCGGGCGAGGTCATAACCGCTCGAGCGCTTTTCAATTGACAAGGCCATGGGCTTGACCGAAAAGCGCCCGGATGTTTTGGCATTTTGCTCAAGGTGTCATGGCCGCCGAAAGGCAAAACGCGCTATGTTACAAAAAAACCGGACTCCAACATCCGGACTCTCGCGCCCCAGGCCTCGCCGAGCCGAAGCCGTTGAGGTGGTGGACTCCGTGTCAATTGTCGCTTGAGGGCGGAGTTTTACGGGCCAACAGGGGGAATTTCAAAAAATCGACCCCTTCCTTGCGGAGCATCTCTTCCTGGGTGGCGGTGGAGAGTCCTCGGATATTGCGCCGGTCAGCGACCCCATAGTGCATTTTCAACGCCTCTTCCGTAAAGCGGGGGCCGACATCGTCATATTCCCTTTCCAGTTGCTCGGAAAAATCTTGCCAACGCTTGAAAAATTCTCGAGCCGCTTCGACGGTGAGTTCACCGGCGGCTTGGGGCGGAACGGGCTCCGGAAGGTTCGGCCGGCCGGATTTCACCAAACCGAAAGTCGAGGGCAGCCGGCTGGGATTTTCATCACCGCAGACCGGACAGGCGATCAGCTTGCGCCCCAGTTGATCCTCCAGATCCTCCAGATTGGAAAACCAACCTTCAAAACGATGCCCCCGTGAGCAGATGAGATCATAGACCACCATAAGAACCCCTCGGCGAACCGGGGTGAACGCCAAACGAACATTTCACCCCAGGGGCGTTTCGGAATTTTCCGAAACGCGCGCGCCCCGGCCATCACCTTTTCCGCCAAAATCAAGCCGGAGCGGGCCGATCTTCGCTTTTTCATTTGCCTTAAAGATAATCAGCGGCCGACGCTTGTCAACGAACCGCGCCCGTGGGCCGGGGCGGCCTAATGTTGCCTGGAAGGCAACGGCCCGGCCAATTTTCAAAAATTCCCCTTAATCCAAGGAATCCAAAAGCCGCCGGTTATGGTTGTTAATGGAGACCACCGTAACGATCACGGCCACCACGCGCCAACCGATCAGGAGAAAACTGAAAAGCCCCCCGGTGAGGAATGACAAAATCCACGCCAAGCCTTCGCAGAAAAGCCCGATCACTCCCCACCAGACGCTGAGATAAAACATGCCCAGCCCGCCGACGACGAGGGTCAGCACCACCCCCAGCCCCAGGCTTTTACCTTGCAGTTGTACCCTCGCCGCGTTTTTATCCATGAGAGGTTCCATACTCCGCCCGCCCCAGCCCAGACGTTCCGCGGATCAATCCCCGTCGCCTTCGTTTTTCAATTTTCGGCGGTGCTCCAAAGTGGCCAGTCGCCGTTCCAGCGGCATTTTCTTCTGGGCGCCGTCTTTCACCGGCCGGCGAAGGTTCAGCCCTTCATCCTCATCGGCCGGTCCGGGTTTGGCGGCGGCCATCACGTCCTCCCCGGCCTCCAGGGTCAATTCCACACCGTCGTCTCCGTCGGCGTCGTCCTCTTCCTCATCCCCGTCGTCTTCATATTCCTCGTCGCCCTCATCGTCGTCGAGGATTTCCATGGGCGGAAGGTCCATCACTTCATCATCTTCATCATCATCATCATCATCGCCGTCGTCGCCGTCGTCATCGTCGCCGATCTCTTCATCCTCATCGCCTTCGACGTCCTCGTCCTCGTCCTCCTCCTCCTCATCCTCATCCCCGTCGGCTTCATATTCCCCGTCGTCGTCGTCCTCCTCCTCCTCGTCGAGGATTTCCATGGGCGGAAGATCCATCACTTCATCGTCGTCGGCCTCTTCATCTTCATCCGCGTCATCTTCATCCGCGCCATCTTCGTCTTCGTCGCCGCCCCCCCCTTCCGCGTCAGGCCCCTCGTCCTCATCTTCCTCCGACAGGGATCCATCGAGGTCCAGGAGCTCCTCGTCGTCGTCCAGGCCGCTGTCCTCAGCGGCCGGGCGCCCGTCGGTCAACCGGGTGTCCTCTTCGGAAATGGCCTTGGCCAATTGGAAGATATAATCCTCCAACGCTTCGGCCGACTCGAAACCGGCCGGGGCCGATTCCGCAGCCGAAGCCCGTTCCCCGCCGGCCAACTGGCCGGCCGGGCCCGGTTACAGGGTTTGAGAAAAGTCGGGCTCCTCGTCGGCCATGGCCTCCTTGGCCGTGCCCACGGCAATGGCCAGCATCTCAGGCAGCTTGGCCGCCACTTCCTCGGCCAGGGCGCCAGGGAGCCGCGCCTCCACCGCCGCGGCCAGAGTTGCAGGCAGGGTGGCTTCCACTTCCCCGGCCAGGGCCTCCGGCAGGTGAATCCTCACTTCCCTGGCCAGGGCTTCAGGCAGCAAACCCACCACTTCCCCGGCCAGGGCCTCGGGCAACTGGACCTCCACTTCGTTGGCCAGAGCCTCGGGCAGCCGGGCCTCCACCGCCTGGGCCAAGGCTTCGGGCAACCGGGCCGCCACCTTGGCGGCCAAGAGTTCCGGAAGTTTGGCCGCCACCTCGGCGGCCAGGGCCGCCGGCAGCCGGGCCTCCACCGCCGCGGCCACGGCCTCGGCCTTTTCGTCATCCAGAGCGGCCAGGGCGCCCGGGCGTTCGGCCTCCACGGCGTCCCGGAGGGCCTCGGGCAGCCGGCCGGCCCCCTCGGCCTTAAGAGCCTCGGGCAGCTTGTCGCCCACCGCCGCAGCCAGGGCGGCGGGGAACTTGGCGCCCATCTCCATGGCCAGGGCCTGGGGCAGTTTAGCCTCCACCTCCGCCTTCAACGCCGCCGGGAGCTTGGCCTGCACTTCCGCGTTCAGCCGTTCCGGCAATTTTTCGGCCACCGCCGCGTTCAAAGTGAGCGCGAATTTTTCCTCCACCCGGGCGCTCAAAAGGCCCGGCAGCTTGGCCTTGATCTCCGCGTCCATCGCCGCCGGCAGGTTGGCGGCCAACTCTCTGGCCAAGGCCTCCGGATAGCGCGCCTTCACCGCGGCGGCCAGGGCCTCGGGCAGCCGGGCTTCCACCTCCGGGGCCAGGGCCTCGGACAGCCGGGCCTCCACTTCCGCCGCCAACGTCGAGGGCAGTTTGGCCCTCACTTCCGCGGCCAAAGCCTCGGGGAATTTAGCCTCGACCTCCCTGACCATGACTTCCGGGAGCCTTTCGGCCACGGCCGCGGCCAGAGCCTGGGGCAGATGTTCATCCACCGCCGAGGCCAGGGCGTAGGGCAGCCGGGTTTCCACCTTGATGGCCAGGGCCACCGGCAGTTTGGCTTCCACCCGTTCATTGAGCATCACCGGAATGCGGTTTTCGATCTCGGCCATCATCGCTTCGGGCAGCCGGGCCTCCACTTCCTGGGCCAGGGCCTTGGGCAGCCGGGCTTCCACTTCCCCGGCCAAAAGATCGGGCAGCTTTTCCTTGACCAGGGCGGACAGGACCGCCGGCAGCTTTTCCGCCGCCGAAGCGGCCAGGACGGACGGCAGCTTTAGGGCCACCGCCGCCGAAAGGGCGCCGGGCAGTTCCGAGGCCACGGCCCGGTCCAGATCGATCTCGGCCTTTTCGGCCAGGGTCCGCCCCTTGATGGGGGCCAGATCGAACCGGCCGTCGGCATCCAGGGTCAGGTCGAAAAGGCGGCCGCTCATGATCATATCCCGGACTATGGCCAAAATATACTGGCGATAGGTCTCGGCCGCGAAGTCATGATGGAAGCGCAGGCTCCTGATGGTCTCCGGCTCCAGGTCACCCACCCCGATGGTTTCCACGAACATCCGCAGGCCGTCGGTTTCCCTGAAAACCTGCCGCCAGACCTCGGCCGGCAGCCGCCCGTCGTCCACCACGTCGGTGAGGATCTCGCGCAGTTCGGCCTGAAAGGCCACCAGGCTCTGGAACAGGCTCTCATCGGGCAGATGTTTTTGGTAGCGCTCGAAGAGCGGACGATCCTGAATTTCGTGCCTGATGCCGAATCCGGCCAGGACCGCTTGATACTCACGCCAGTTGATGAGAAACCGGGGCACTTCCACCATGGTTTCGCCGCTCACCGACTTGATGTTGACCCGGCTCAGTTCGAATTGAAAATTCAGAAAGGCGATAAGTTCCTTGACCATATTACATCCACCATGTATCGAAGAGGGTCAAAGCGCTCCGAAAGGAAATCGGCCGGAGCCCGTTACATACGCTGTTGCTACGTGAACCATTTAACCATAATTATGGGGCAATAGCCATTGTTTTTTATCGAGTTTCGGCCGCCGCCCGCCTATCGCCGCTGCCCGTGGCCCTGAACGATGAACCGGGTGGTGGTCAGTTCCCTGAGCCCCATGGGGCCGTAGGCGTGGAGGCGGGTGGTGCTGATGCCGATCTCCGCGCCCAGCCCCAGGCAGCCCCCGTCGTTCAGCCGGGGCGAGGCGTTGACCATGACGCAGCTGGCTTCCACGGCGCGGAGGAAATGGTCTCCGCGCCCGCGGTCACGGGTGACGATGACCTCGGTGTGGTTGGAGCCGTAAGCCGCGATATGGTCCAAAGCCGCCTGGTAATCGGGCACCACCTTGGCCGCCAGGGTCAGATCCAGAAATTCCCGGCCCCAGTCCCCGTCCTCGGCCGCTTCGGCCATGGGCAGGTAGGCCAGGGCCTCAGGATCGGCCAAGAGGGTCACCCCCAGGGCGGACAGAGCCTGTCCAACCCGGGGCAGGAAAACAGGGGCCTCGGCCCGGTGCACCAGGAGGCACTCGAGGCTGTTGCAGGTGGAGGGCCGTTGGGTCTTGCCATTGACCGTCAAATCCAGGGCCATGTCCAGATCGGCCCCCTGGTCCACATAGAGGTGGCAGACGCCCTTAAAATGCTTTAAAACCGGGATACGGCTGTTTTCGCTGACAAATCTGATCAGCCCCTCCCCGCCCCGGGGGATGACCAGGTCGATGATTTCCGAAAGGGTCAACAATTCCTTCAAATCCTCGCGATCCAGAGCGGGGAGGACGGTCACGGCCGCCGGCGCCAGCCCCGGGCCTTCCAAGGCTTCGGCCAGAACAGGGCGCAAGGCGGCGGCGGTTTGGGCCATTTCCTTACCACACTTGACGATCAGGCCGTTGCCGGTTTTGACGGTCAGGGCCGCGGCCTCCACCAGGGCGCCCGGCCGGGCTTCGCAGATGAAGGCGATGAGCCCCAGGGGGATGCGCAGCCGGCTCACGGCCAGGCCGTTGGGAAGATCGCGCCCGTCTTCCACCGCGCCCACGGGGTCGGGCAGATCCCGCACGGCCAGGGTGGCGCGGGCCAGTTCCGCCAGGCGGCCCCGGTCCAGGCTCAGGCGGTCGATCAGGTGGGGCGAAAGGCCGCTTTGGCGGGCCTGCTCCACGTCGCGCCGGTTGGCCGCCAGGATTTCCTCCCCATGGCGTTCCAAGCCGGAAGCCAGCGCCTCCAGCGCCCGGTTCTTCAGCCCGGTCTCGGCCAGGGCCAGGCCGCGGGCGGCCCGGGCGGCGGCTCGGGCGGTTTCTTTTATGGTCAAGTCAGCCATGGTTCGGCTCCTGTCGGTCGGGGGAACGCTCAATCGGGAATACCGCCCATCGAGGTTCATCGGGCCATGCGGGCGAGGGGATCTCAGAGCGGGCCGCCATCGGATCGCTTTGAATGCGGCGGCGATCCGGCAGGTCAATCAGTGTCGCCGACAAAAATGACCTGCGGCCAGATGGTGGGCCGCCGGCTGATGGCCTGGCGGAAGAGGCGGCGGACTTCCTTCTGGATCAGGCCCCCCAGTTCCTCGGGATCGGGCGGGCCCGGCGGCACGTCCGGGCTGAAGCGGGCCTCCTGCCAGTCGGCCACCACCTGCTCGGCCGCGGCCGCGGCTTCCAGGCTCAGGTCCAGATCGCTTTCATAGTGCACCCCGCTGATGGCCACTTTGGGCGGGGCCAACAATTCCCCGCCCCCGGCCGAGAGCACCACCGTCACCACCACCAGCCCGCCGCCGGCCAGCTTCAGGCGGCTCTGGAGCACGGGATCTTCGGGTTCTCCCAAACGGTTGCCGTCCACCAGCTTGCGGCCGCTCTCCACCATCTCCCCGAGGCGGGCGCCGTTGCCGTCCAAAATCAGGGGACGGCCGTTTTCCAGAACCCAGACCTGGTCCTCGGTCCAGCCCAAAGACAGGGCCAGGTCGCCGTGGTGCACCAGCTTTCGGGTGTCGCCGTGGATGGGAACCAGATTTTTCGGCCGGGTCAGGTTGAGCATCAGCTTCAATTCCTCGGCCTGGCCGTGGCCCGAGGCGTGAACTTTCATGGCCGGCCCGTCCACCACCTTGGCCCCTAGGCGGTAGAACTGGTCCACCAGGTGGCCGATGGCTTTTTCGTGCCCGGGGATGGACCGGGCCGAAAGAATGATTGTGTCCCCCTGGCGGATGGTCACCTGGGGGTGCTCGCCGTGGGCCATGCGGGCCAGGGCGCTCATGGGTTCCCCCTGGCTGCCGGTGGCCACGATGACCAGGCCGTCGTCGGGCATATCACCGGAGAGCGCCAGAGGAATTTCGTCGTCCTCGCCGAGGCTCAGATAGCCCAGGCTCTTGGCCAGCTTGACGATGTTGATCATGCCCCGGCCGTCAAAGGCCACCTTGCGGCCCACCGCCCCGGCCGCCCTGGCCACCTGGCGGATGCGGGCCAGGGAGGAGGCGAAACAGGCCAGAATGACCCGGCCGGGGGCTTCCCGAAAAATCCGTTCCAGGTTGCGGCCCACCACGGTTTCACTGTCGGTGCAGCCGGGCGTCTCCGCGTTGGTGGAGTCGGACAAGAGGGCCAGGACGCCCCTTTCCCCATACTCGGCAAATTTATACAGGTCAATACGGTCCTCGGAATTGGCCTGGTCGATCTTAAAATCGCCGGTGTGGACCACCGCCCCCCAGGGGGTTTCCACGGCCACGGCCACCCCGTCGATGATGCTGTGATTGACCCGCAGGAATTCCATCTCGAACGGCCCGGCCCGGAGCCGTTGTCGGGGAGCGATTTCCAGCAACCGGGGCTCCACCTGGGCGTCGCGGAATTTTTCCTTGGCCAGGGCCAGGGTCAGGCGGGTGCCATACACCGGCACCGGCCGGCCCAGACCCCGCAGGAGGAAACCCGCCGCGCCGATGTGGTCCTCGTGGCCGTGGGTCAGGACCAGAGCCTCCACCCTGTCGGCCCTCTCCACCAGCCAGGTGAAATCGGGAATGACCAGGTCCACGCCGGGCATGGAGGCCGCGTCGGGGAACATCAGGCCGGCGTCGATGACCAAAAGCCGTTCCTCATATTCCAGGGCCAGGCAGTTGAGCCCGATTTCGCCTAACCCCCCCAAGGGGATGATGCCGATCTCCCGGGTCATGGGCCTCAGTCCTCGTCGGTCTTCAGAACGGCCACAAAGGCGCTCTGGGGCACTTCGATCTGGCCCACCATTTTCATGCGTTTTTTGCCCTTCTTTTGCTTTTCCAAAAGTTTGCGCTTGCGGCTGATGTCGCCGCCGTAACACTTGGCGGTGACGTCCTTGCGGAAGGCGCTGATGGTGGTGCGGGCGATGATCTGGCCGCCGATGGCCCCCTGGATGGCGATCTTGAACTGCTGGCGCGGCAGTTCATCCTCCAGCCGCTCGCACATGTTCAGGGCCCGGGTCCGGGCCCGCTCCCGATGGACGATCACCGACAGGGCGTCCACCTTGTCGCCGTTTAAGAGAATATCCACTTTCACCAGGTCGTTCTGCCGATAATCCAGCATGACGTAATCGAAGCTGCCGTACCCCTGGGTCACGCTTTTGAGCTTGTCGTAAAAATCATAGATCACCTCGGCCAGCGGCAGTTCAAAGGAAATCTCCACCCGCCCGGGGGTGGGGTACTGCATCTGGGAATTCTCGCCCCGCCGCTCCAGGCCCAGCTTCATGATGGCCCCGATGTAGCGCTCCGGGGCCATGATGGAGGCCTTGATATACGGCTCATAGGCTTTGTCGATATAAATGGGGTCGGGGTAATCCTGCGGGTTGTCGATGATCGATTCGCTCCCGTCCTTCAACAGGAATTTATACCGCACCGAGGGGGCGGTCATGATGATGGACTGGTCGAATTCCCGCTCCAACCGTTCCTGGACTATTTCCAGATGGAGAAGCCCGAGAAAACCGCAGCGGAAGCCCAGGCCCAGGGCGGCCGAACTGTCTTTCTGGTAGACCAGGGCCGCGTCGTTGAGCTTGTATTTCTCCAAGGCCTCGGCCAGGGACTGGTAGTCGTCGGAGGCCACCGGATAGATGGAGGAAAAGACCACCGGCAGGACCTCTTTGAAGCCGGGCAGGCGTTCGGCCGCCGGACGGGAGACCAGGGTCACGGTGTCGCCGATGGCCACGTCGGAAACGGTTTTGATGCCGGCGATGACGTAGCCCACCATGCCCGCCGAAAGCTCTTTCACCGGCTCGCGATTGAGGCGAAAGAGCCCGACCTCCTCCACCCGGTGCTCGGCCCCGTTGGACATGAGCATGATGATGTCGCCGGCCGCGAAACGGCCGTCAATGACCCGCACGGCCACCACCGTGCCCCGGAAGGGGTCGTAGATGGCGTCGAAGATGAGGGCCTTCAAGGGAGCCTCGGGGTCGCCCACCGGCGGGGGGATGCGGTCGATGACGGCCGTGAAGACGCCGCCGAGGCCCTGGCCGGTCTTGGCCGAACAGAGCACGGCCTCGTCCGCGTCCAGCCCCAGGTCGCGGTCGATCTGTTCCCTGGCCTCTTCGATATTGGCGGCCGGGAGGTCGATTTTATTGATGACCGGAATGATGGCCAGGTCATGCTCCATGGCCGCGTAGAGGTTGGCCAGGGTCTGGGCCTCCACCCCCTGGGCCGCGTCCACCAAAAGGAGAACCCCTTCGCAGGAGGCCAGAGCCCGCGAGACTTCATAGGAAAAATCCACGTGGCCGGGGGTGTCGATGAGGTTGAATTCATAGTGCCGGCCGTCCGCCCCGGTGACGGGCAGGGTTACGGCGCTGGATTTGATGGTGATGCCCCGTTCGCGTTCCAGGTCCATGCTGTCGAGGATCTGGCTGCGGAACTGGCGGTCCTCCACCAGGCCGGCCTCCTGGATGAGGCGGTCGGCCAGGGTGGATTTTCCGTGGTCGATATGGGCCACGAT
>JAVBTP010000150.1:0-7799 GCA_031556115.1 Candidatus Adiutricaceae bacterium | reverse complement strand
GACGTCCTGCAGGAGCCCTTCGGCCCGGGCTCCGTCCAGAGCCCGGCCGATGGTGTTTTTGAAAAAGTCGTCGCCTTTGACCCGAATGTCCCCGGGAATGTCCATGGCCTCCACGAATTCCCACAAAACATCCTGGACCTGGGTGGGGGTGACGTTCTGGATCCTGCTCATGGCCTTGCCGAGATCCTTGATCTCCAGATCTTCGAGTTCCTTGAAAATCTCGGTGGTGAACTCTTCGCCCAGGGTCAAAAGGAAGATGGCGGCCTTTTCGGGCCCGGTCAATCCTTCGGGTTGCTTGTCATCTTTTTTGATGGCCATGGCTTGACGCTTTCAATTTTGGAAAACTGCGACGGGTGGCTGAAAATTACCGCTGGCATGGAAAAACGCTCCAGCCGCCGCCGGGGACGCGATCCCGGCGGCGGCTTTGGCCTACGTCACATGTTCGGTTCATTGCCTGACGAGGGCTTTTGTTCGATCCAACTGCGGACCAGACCCACCGTGCGGTCGAGATTTTCACGGGCCAGGGGCAGGATGTTTTCCCGGCTGAGATTGCCGTAGGCCAGAGCCTGGGGGCCGCGTTCGTCCGCTTCGGCTTCTTCGCCGTAGTCGGGTTCGTCGCCGTCCTCGCCCTCGCGGTAGGTGGTCTCCGGAATTTCGCCGGGGCCGCCGAGGGAGGTCTCCGCGGAGGCCAGGACCCCGTCGGCGTGGGGCGAAACCGGCAGCGGCAGACTGTCGCCATACCCGCTGGGCCCGCTGCCGGGGTGGTCGGGCAGCACCGGAAGCTCGGCGCCGCTGCCGGCCGGTTCCACTTCCCGCTTCAGCCAGTTCATGATCGGCCGAATGACGAGGAAGAAGAAGAGGATGATGAGTACGATGTTGAGGAACGGCCGGGAGAATTCGCGCAAAAGATCCAGGAAGAAGAGGGCCCAGGGGGATACCTGGTCTTCCCGCACGAATTGGGCGCTGGTTATGGACACGAGGTCACCTCTGGCGGCGTCAAAGCCGATGGCGCCTTTAATGGCGGCTTCCAGTTGATTCAACAGTTCCTGGGGCAGGGGCGAAAAAACCTTTTCCCCGGTTTCGTTTTCGGTGTACATCCCGTCGAGGAGAACCGCGACGCTGATTTTCTTCAAGTCGCCGGCCCGGGCCACGGTCTGGCGCTTGGTGTTGGTCACTTCGTAATTATTGGTTTCCTCGGTGCGGGAATACTGTTCCTGATTGGGGCCGGTGCCTGAATTCTGACGGTTGGCCGTGCCCAATTCATACGTGGCGTTGGGGATGCCGGCCATGGTCCGGCCCGGGCCGAGGCTTTTTTCCACAATCTTCTGCTCGCTGCGGACGGCCGTGCGCTCCGGATCCCAAATGTCTTCATGGGTGACCACTTCCTTGAGATCCAGTTCGGCGTTGACCGTGGTGATGGCCCGGTCGGGGCCCACCACCCGCTCCATCATGGCCTGGATGCGGCGCTTGATGCCGTCTTCATACAGGGCTTTTTGCTTCATCTGATCGTCGTTCAGAAACCCGGGTTTGTTGAGTTCCTTGCTCCAGATGAGGCCGCCGTCGGTGTCGACGATGGAGACGTCGTCAGGGGTCAGGCCGCTGACCGAGGCGGTGACCAGGTTGACGATGCCCAAAAGCTGGGGCTTGGTCAGTTCCGCGCCCCGACGGACCTTGATCACCACCGAGGCGGCCGGCGCTTTTTGCTCTTCGATGAACAGGGTTTCCTTGGGCACCGACAGGTGCACCCGGGCCATTTCGATTTCGGGCATGCTGGTCAGGGTGCGTTCCAACTCGCCGGCCACGGCCCGCATGAGGTTGGTTTTCTGCACCAGATCGGTGACGCCCAGTTTTTGCTGGTCGAAAATTTCAAAGCCGACATTGCTTTTGGCCGGCAGACCTTTGACGGCCAATTCGATCCGGGTGGCGGCCACCTGGTCGGCCGCCACCTCAATGGCCGTGCCGTCGGCCGTCAGGCGATAGGGTATTTTTTGGGCCTTCAGTTCGGTGGTGATGGCGCCGGCGTCTTCCGGGCCGAGTTGGGCATACAGGAGGCCGTAAGACGTATCCCCCTTGTAAAACAAGGCGAAAAGCAAAACGGTCGTGGCCAGGGTCAGCAGAACCGCCCCCACCGCCAGCTTGGACGGCCCGGCGCCGACGATGATTTCCCGGCCCCTGCTGATTCTTTCCGAAAAGTTAAAAGCCATGATTCGCGCCCCTTGGTCTTGAGTGTACAGCGATGGTGAGCATCACGGCCTGACTAGAAGCAATATTAAGGCCAATATTCGATAAACCTGAAGTTGCGGGGTACGGCCGCGGCTTTTCCCGGATCCGCGGTGAAGTTATATAAATTAATATATTATTATAAGTCTTTTCAAGTAATCTAGCAATAGATTTCAAACCGGAAACGGGCGGGGACGAAGATGTTTTTATAAAAATTATATATAATTTTTATAGGGGAGGCGGGTGGCGGCGGTCGGTTCGGGCATGAAAAAGCCCGCCGACGGCGGGCTTTTTCACTTGAACCCGGGAGGGAATCAGGCGCTCCAGGCCGTTGACCAGGCCTCGTCCAGCGACAGCGACGGCCGGGGCAACGGGCGGCAGACGGCTTTCGGGTTCGGGGCCGCCGGACGCCGGCTTTCCTCGGCCCCGGCCGGGGTCGTTTCCGCCAGAAGGCCAGGTTGGGCCAGAGCTTCCTGCAGGAAACGGCGATTCAGCTCATGGCCGGGTTTATGAATCCGAAACCGCCCGATGACCGGGGCGCCCGCCATGGCCAGGTCGCCAATGAAATCCAGAACTTTATGGCGAACGAATTCGTCTTCATACCGAAGGCCGCCGGGGTTGAGGACCCCGTCGTCCCCCACCACCACCGCGTTGTCCAGCGAACCGCCCAGGGCCAGACCCTTGGAATGCATCATCTCCACGTCCCGCAACTGGCAAAAGGTGCGGGAACGGCTGATCTCCCCAACGAAATCAGGTTCGGAATCGATATAATAAAAACACTGGCGGCCGATGGCTCCGCCGAAGTCGATATGGGCCTCCACCGAGAAACGGCTGGCCGGAGTCACTTCAATGGATTTGTCTCCCACCGTCAAGGTGAAGGGGCGGGTGACCTTGAGTGTTTTGCGCGGAGCGTTCAATTCGCGGAGACCGGCCTCGCGCAGGAGGCGAACCCACTCGGCGGCCGAGCCGTCGAAAACGGGCAGCTCCGGGCCGTCGGTTTCCACCAGAATGTTATCCAGCCCCAGGGCCGAAAGAGCGGCCATGAGATGTTCCACCGTGCTGACCCGATTTTCGCCCCACCCCAGAGTGGTGGCCAGGGTGGTGCTGGTGACGTTCCCCGCTTCGGCCATAATGGCCGGGGCGCCGGGCAGGTCCACCCGCTGAAAACGGACACCTTCGCCGGCCGAAGCCGGTTTCAGGGTGACGGTGATATCCCGGCCGCTGTGGAGCCCCAGCCCCACCATGGATATATCATTGGCGATGGTTTTCTGCTTCATCACGGTCATTTCTCTGATCGGCCTCTCTTCGGTCGGCGTCTTTGAATGAGGTCGGGAGTGTTTCACCAGGGCCGCAGCCCGGCTTTCCGCCTGGCGGAGCCAGACCTCGACTGAATGACCAGCAAAGCGCATGCCATCTGGCCAGTCAGTCGGTGTTTTTAAAAAACGTTTTATATCAATATATTATAATATCAAAAAAACAGGCTCAGGGCTGTCGGTATCCCGGTGTGGCCAAAGTTCCACAACCCACTGCGGTCTTGCGGCCACACTTTCACGCCGACCGGGAGTCGGCCGGAGCCGCCGCCGGGTCCCCGGGGGCTTTTCCCGGAGCCCGTAAGGCCTCCTTGAGCATCAAAAGGCCCAGAATCATTAAAACCACGGAAAACCCCACCACCACCGGATTGGATTCGGCCGAGGCGACTTCTTCCCAGGCCAAAATCCCCAAGGCGGCCAACGTGGTGACCAGCATGAACCACATCGGGATCATGAGGAACCCGTTGGAGCGGCCCAGGGCCTTTTTGACCCAGACCCCCAGGGCCAAAAGGGCCAGAGCGGCCACCAACTGGTTGGCCGAGCCGAAGACCGGCCAGATGATGGCCCAGGTGGGGCGCCCGCCCGGTTCCACAAACAGGAAGACCATGGCCCCGGCCACGGCCAGGACGGTGGCCAGGTATTTGCTGATCCGGCCGCCGGCCAGCTCCTGTATCTGGTAGCGGGTCAGGCGGGTGGCCGTATCCACCGTGGTGAGGATAAAAGTGTTGATGGCCAAGGCCCCCATGGAGGCGCCCAAAGCCTGGTCCAGGCCGATCAGGGCGCCGAAGCGGCCGAAGCCCTCGGCAAAGGTGACCACCGGCCCGCCCGGGGCGATGTCGCCTGAAATCATGATCGCGCCGATGGCGATGACCGCCACCAGGCCTTCCAGCAGCATGGCCCCGTAACCGATAACACTGCTTTCCCGTTCCCGGCGCAGTTGTTTGGCGGTGGTGCCGCTGCCGACCATGGAATGGAACCCGCTGATGGCCCCGCAGGCCACGGTGACGAACAACAGCGGCCAGAGATATTGCCCGTCGGCCGTGACCGGGCTTTTGAACGCCGGCAGTTTTATTTCAAAATCACCGCCGAGGACCAAACCCAGGCCGCCGATGATGACCGCGAAATAGAGGAAAAAAGAGGAGAGGTAATCCCGGGGCTGCAAAAGCAGCCAGACCGGCAGGAGCGAGGCCAGCGCCACGTAGCCCAAGAGGATCCAGCGCCAGACGGGCATGGAAAGGCGAAAGGGTTCGGCCAGGGCCGGGTGGGCCTGGGCCAGCCAGCAGGCCCCGAAGACCACGGGCAGGAGGGCCACGGTGACGGCTTTCATCGAAAAATGCCAACGGTAGGTCAACAGGCCGAAGACCAGGGCCAGGCCCATGTAGACCGCGGCCGCGAAGGCCACCGCCGGGTCGGCGGCCAGGCTGCCGGCCCCCAGTTGGATGAAGACGGCCACGATCAGCACCAGGGTCAGGACCGTGAAGGTCTGGAACAGCAGCCGACCCCGGTCGCCGATCCAGCGCCTGACCACTTCGCCCACCGAACGGCCCTGGTGGCGGATGGAGGCGATGATGGAACCGGCGTCGTGGGGGCCGCCGAAAAAGGCCGAACCCAGGAGGCACCACAGGTAGGCCGGAAGCCAGCCGAACCAGGCCGCGGCGGTGATGGGCCCCACGATGGGTCCGGCGCCGGCGATGGAGGAAAAGTGGTGGCCCACCAGAACGGCCGGGTGGGTCGGGCAGTAATCCACCCCGTCATACATTTCCTCGGCCGGGGTTTTGCGGGCGTTGTCAAGGGAAAAAACCCGGGTGAGAAAACCCCCGTACAGTTTATAGCAGATAAGGAAAAAGGCCAGGGCGATCAGGAAGAGGGCGGTCAGCATGTCGAGTCGGCTCCAGGGGACGGTGTACAAGACGGTCTTTTTAAAAAAACAGGGCGGCCGTCAAGAGAAACTTGATGGGGAAACGGAAGGCGGAAAACGCAGGGCCAGATCCACCAGGCCGGTGAGATCGGGCGGCGCGCCGTTTTTTCCGGACGACGGCGCCCAGGGCCAATAACTGAAGAATTCGGCGTAACCCCTGACGCCCAGCCAAAAGGACTTCAGCCGCCGGCCGGCCCGGAGTCCGGGCGCGATGAAGAGAAACCGTTGGGTCATGATTTCCGGCCGGGGGGTTAAAGCCGCCCACAGTTGTTCGCGATCTTCGGGCCGTCCGGGTCGCCAGACCAGATAGTCCCAGGCCCCGTACTCGGCGACGCGGCCCAGAAATCCGTCTTTGACGAAGCGCTGGCGCCGGGCCACTCCGGTCAGGGCGCCCCGGCTCCAGGGCTCGAATCCCCAATGGGTCCAGAAATCGGTTCGGCCGGCCAGCGCGGCGCCCAGGCGGCCCTGGTCCGGTTCCGGGCCGCCTGGGGGGGGCGGATCGCCCGGGGTCATTCTTCCACGATGACGGCCAGGACGTCGTCATCGGCCACGGCCTGGATCGCGGCCGGGTCGGATTCGGTCAGAAACCGGCGCAGAGCCTCTTCCAGGGTGGCGAATTCCCGAGCCGGGGATTTGGCAAAAACCGTGTAGCCGTCGCCGCCGGCATACATGAAGTCGTTGATGGCCACCGTATATTCCGCGGCCGGATCCAGGGGCCGGCCGCCGACTTCCACTGATTCGATCTGGTTGAGCCTGGTCAGGGCGCCGTCGGGCCCGTATGCCTTCCGTTCCCTGGCCGTGACCCGCAGGCCGTAGAACTGGGGAAAGCCGCCTTCCTCAGGCTGGTCCAGGCCGATCCGCAAAGCCTCCAACAGGTCGGCGCCGGTGAGGCGAACGGTGAGGACGTAGTTGCCATACGGCAGAACCGCCAAAATCCGGCCCCGGGTGATCTCGCCGGCCGGGATGGAGGCCCGGACCGAGCCGCCGTTCAAGATGGCCGCGTCGGCCAGGGTGGCTTTTTGCATGGCGGCGCAGATGACCCGCCCGAGGTTGGTGCCGCTGGTGCGGACCGTCTCCCGCCGGCCGTCGAGCTCGATGTGGGAGTGGGCCACCACCTGGCTCAGTTCCTGATCCAGTTCGGCGGTCAACTGGCCGGCCAATTCGCTCAGGGCCGGGTCGGGCGGCGTCCCGGCCAGGTCCGCGGCCGCGATCAGTTTGGGGGCCAGGATATATTGGCCCTGGGGTGATCGGGTGACCGTGACCCGCCCTATATTTTCCAGATATGAGCCGGCGGAGACGATCAGGGCGTCGCCGGCTTTCAGGCCGGCCACCAGGCTGTGGCTGTGGCCGTCCACCACCAGGTCGAGGCCGGGGGTGCGGGCGGCGATGTCGGGGGAGCCGGGCCGGTCCAGAGGGTCGGTGCCCAGGTGGGTCACGGCCACCACCAGGTCGACTTTTTCCTTTTCCCGCAAATGGCGGGTCATGTCCCGAGCCACATACACCAGTTCGTCGGCCGGGCCGAAGGTCACGGATTCGACATTGCCCGGGCTGGTTTTAAGGGGGGTCTCGGGCGTGGTCAGGCCAAAGATCCCCACTTTCAGATCGCCGAAGTCCTTGACCAGGTAGGGGGGGAGGAGAGGTGCCCCGTCCTCCCGTTCGATGATGTTGGCCGCGATGAAGTTGAGGTGGTAGGTGTCGCGCAGTTCCATCAGCCGGGCCCGGCCGTAGTCGAAGTCGTGGTTGCCGACGGCCAGGGCGTCATAGCCCAGAGGGGCCAGCATCCGGGCGATGAATTCGCCGCGCCGGGCGGTGGCGAAGGGTTGGCCGTGGAGGACGTCGCCGGCGTCCAAAAGCAGTTTGTGGCGGGCCGGGTATCGATCGACGTAGGCCTTGAGCCGGGCGTAGCCGAGGCGGGCCGGGCGGCCGTCGCCGTCCTTTTCCTCCAGGGCGTATCCGTGGACGTCGTTGGTGTGGAAAATGACCAGAAGGGGGGGCTCGTCTTCGGCCGCGGCCGGGGAGGCGAGGAAAACCAGCCCGGTCCCCAAAAGAAAGGCCGCCCAAAACCAGGCGGCGGTCAGATACATTTTTTTCAGGTGGCTCAGGGTGGGCATCACTTTCCCCCTTTCCCGTCCGGCGGGGCAGCGTTTCGTTACGGACAAGTTCTGCATGTCGCCCGCAGACGAAGCCAAACGCCAAAACATCCGACGCGCTTTTCATCCAATGCCCATGGCCTTTAAATTGAAAAGCGCTCTGGCGACGTCCCGGCCCCTCCGCCGTCGGCTCGTGGCCGTTTCCGGTGATCAGCAGGACATGAGTTTTTCCGAATCCAGAATCAGCACCACCCGGCCGTC
>JAVBTP010000147.1:0-4492 GCA_031556115.1 Candidatus Adiutricaceae bacterium | reverse complement strand
TCACTGCTGCCTCCCGTAGGAGTCTGGGCCGTGTTCCAGTCCCAGTGTGGCTGATCATCCTCTCAGACCAGCTAGACATCGTAGACAATATGGTAGGCCATTACCCCACCATCAATCTAATGTCACGCAGGCTCATCCATAAGCGATGCCTCGCAGCACCTTTGACCCCTGAAGCCTAAACCCCTGTGGTCTCATCCCGTATTAGCGCCTCTTTCGAGACGTTATCCCAGACTTATGGGTAGATTACCCACGCGTTACTCACCCGTGCGCCACTTTACTAAGCCAGCCGAAGCCAACCGTTCTCGTACGACTTGCATGTGTTAAGCACGCCGCCAGCGTTCATTCTGAGCCAGGATCAAACTCTCCGTGTATTAAAACAGAGAAATTTAAATCCCTACTATATCTGTTAAAGGAATATAATAGAGCCCTATTATATTAACGCTTGCATTTCTGCTGTTCGCTATTTAGTTTTCAAAGATCCCACTCCACACCGAAAATCTCCCGATCCCCGGCCCGCCACTTTCCCGCGGCGACAAGAAGCAAATCTACTACATCCAATCTCCCCTGTCAACCTGTTTTTTCACCTTTTCAAAAAAATCTCAAAACCGGCTAACTCAAAAGATCAAAATGTCAAAGATCAGACTTCCGTGCCCCGTCGATTTATCGTGGCGACAAATGGGGATAATAACCGAAACGAAAAATAAGTCAACATCTTTTTTCAAAAAAAATCAAAATAAATGCAATGCGGTGAATTTACTTAAAATTCACTGAACATGGTCTGGGCTATTTTCTGCCCCAGATCGGCGGCCAGCCACTGGAAAGCCTCGCGCTGCCGCAGTTCCACCTGGGCCTGGTCATCACCCACCATGAAGGTGCGCTGCCCGTTAAAGATGTGGCGCCGCACCAATGGCTGCCCACCGTCGGGATTGGGCCGCTCCAAAACCGCTTCCACGGTCAGATAGATGACCCGGCTGGCCGAGTCGGTGGGCAAATTGTTATTGCGCACCGGTTGCCAGGAGCCGCCGGAAATGTTCACCGTGGCCACTTTCAGCATCAGACGCGCGGCCGCGTCTTCCCGCACCGTGATATTGGACGAGGCATCCAGCCGGGTGATGATGTCCCGGGTCAACCAGGGCCCGATATCGGCGAAGCGGCTTGGGTTGGCGGCCATGGGCACCCTGACGGCCAACGGCTCCATCAAGCCGTACGGGTTGGGGGACAAGCTGTAGCCGCAGCCTCCGGCCACCAGGCCCCAAGCCGCCGCCGCCATGGCACATAAAACCCTGACCGCCGATTTCACGTTAGGCATCATCCACTCTCCACTCTGGCCGAATAGCCAAACCAATGGATTACGGCTGAACCGGGGGCTCCCCTTTTTCCGCCGACTCCTCCACCGACCGCATGAGTTTATCCAGGACCCCGTTGATGAAGGCCCGGGAGTCGTCGTCACCGAAGCTTTTGGCCATCTCCAGGGCTTCGTTGAGGCTGACTTTGGGGGGGATGTCACCACGGTGGAGCATCTCGTAATAGGCCAGCCGAATCAAGGCGCGGTCCACCGGCGACATGCGGCCCAGGCTCCAGTTGGCCGCGGCCCGGCCGATGGCCTGATCGAGTTCCGCCAAATGATTCGAAACTCCGAAAAAGAGGTCCCGGGCCAAGGGCCAGGCCCGTTGGAAATCCTCGGCCGTCACTTCCAGGCAGTTTTCCTCATCCCGCTCGGGGCTGAAGCAGGCTTCAAAGCTCAGGGCTGTGGCCTCGGGGGTGCCCCCTTCCAGATCCCTTTGAAAAAGCAGGCGCAAAGCCAGTTCCCGAGCCACCCGGCGGGTCCCCGGACCTTTCCGCCCGGACTCGCCGTTCCGTTCCGTCGAAGAGTCCACTATTCGCGCCCCAAAGCCTTGAGCAGGTTGGCCATTTCCATGGCCGTCATGGCCGCGTCGAAACCCTTGTTGCCGGCCTTGGTCCCGGCCCGCTCCACCGCCTGCTCGATGGTGTCGCAGGTCAGGACCCCGAAAGCCACCGGCACACCGCTGTGCAGGGAAACCTGAGCCAGGCCCTTGGATACCTCGGCGGCCACATAATCAAAATGAGGGGTACTGCCGCGAATGACCGCGCCCAAGGCGATGACCGCCTCATAGCGGCCGCTCTCGGCCAGCTTCTTGGCCGCCAGCGGCAATTCAAACGCGCCCGGGACGCGGACGACGGCGAGGTTGCCCTCTTCGCCGCCGTGGCGCAGGAGGGCGTCCTGAGCCCCCTCCAGAAGGCGCTCGGTGATGAAACTGTTGAAGCGGCTCAAAACCAGAGCCACTTTCAGGCCCCGGGCCTCCAGTTGTCCTTCGTAAATTTTCATGAGATTCACATCCATATTATTCGCAGCGTTTATTTTCAATGTTTATTTTCCCGAGGTAGCCTTGGGGGCCGGCGCGGCCGGCCCCTCGCCGCAGGAGTAGTGGAGCACATGCCCCATTTTCACGCACTGGGTGTGCATGTAGCGCGAGTTCTCCGGCCGGGGGGGGCCCTCGATGGGCACCCGTTCAATGACGTTCAAGCCATAGCCTTCCAGGCCCACGATTTTGGTGGGATTGTTGGTGATCAGGCGCATGTCGGCCACGCCCAGGTCACGCAGCACCTGGGCCCCCAGACCGTAATCGCGCAAATCGTCGGCAAAACCCAGGGCCAGATTGGCCTCCACCGTGTCGTAACCCTGGTCCTGCAACGCATAAGCCTTGATTTTGTTGGTCAGGCCGATGCCCCTGCCCTCCTGGGGCACATACAGCAGAACCCCCCGGCCGGCGGCCTGGATCATGCGCATGGCCTCATGGAGCTGCTCCCCGCAGTCGCAACGGAGCGAACCGAGGGTATCGCCGGTGAGGCACTGGGAATGAACCCGCACCAGGCAAGGCCCGCCGTCCTTGATCTCCCCGACGGCCATGGCCACATATTCGGAGCCGTCCACCATATTGCTGTACACCGCCATATCGAATTCGCCGAACTCGGTGGGCAGCGTGGTCTCGGCCACCGCCTCCACCAGTTTTTCATGCTTGAGGCGATAGGCAATGAGACCGGCCACCGTGACGATCTTGAGATCGTGTCGGGCGGCGAATTTTTCCAGATCCGGCATCCGGGACATGGTGCCGTCATCGTTCATGATCTCGCAGATCACCCCGGCCGGCTTCAGCCCGGCCAGGCGGGCCAGGTCCACCGACCCCTCGGTCTGGCCGGTGCGCTGCAAGACCCCGCCGGGTTTGGCCCGGAGAGGAAAGATATGCCCGGGGACCACGATGTCCCGAGGGCAGGCCCCGTCTTTGACGGCCGCCAAGACCGTGGTGGCCCGATCAGCCGCGGAGATGCCCGTGGTCACCCCTTCCCGGGCTTCAATGGAGACGGTGAAGGCGGTTTGAAACGGCGACTGGTTATCGGGCGACATCTGGGGCAATCCCAGATCGGCCACTTTTTCAGGGGTCAGGGTTAAACAGACCAGCCCCCGGGCGTGGGTGACCATGAAATTAACAGCCTGGGGGGTCACTTTTTCCGCGGCCAGGACCAGATCGCCCTCATTTTCCCGATGCTCGTCATCAACCAGAATAACCATGCGGCCGGCTTGGATTTCAGCCAAGGCCTCTTCTATCGTGGAAACCGGCATATAAAGCCCTTCCTTTCACCGCCGGGAGTCATTCATCAACCCTGGCGAACCGCCCGGGGGCCGCTTGGGGGCCGGGGGGCGTGATTTATCGACCCATTATCATAGCACGGATAGTTCACCCAAACAAGCCGGGCGCAAGGATCAACCAGGGCGAGAGCGTATTAAATGCTTTGAAAATGGCGTATCAATTGCATGAGATAGCCAGGATCGCGGGCGGCCATTTTACGTTTGCGGTTTATTCCGGCTTTTTTACCACTGTCTCCGCAAGACGATCATCCCATACAGCCACGGCAAATATAACGGCGTCACCGGCTGGCACCGCAAGAGGCCGCCGGGCGTTCGTCCGCTTCTCGGCCTCGATGAACCTTCAACCGCCTTTCGGCGCTTCTTCCTTCTTTTACGGTCACCTCATGCCCCGGCTCACATCTTACCCTCTCTTAATCATCTCCAATCCCCCCAAATACGGCCGCAAGGCCTCGGGCACGGTGACCGTGCCGTCTTCGTTCTGGTAATTTTCCAAAATGGCCACCAGGGTGCGGCCGATGGCCAGGCCCGAGCCGTTGAGGGTGTGGACGAATTCGGGCTTGGCCCCCTTTTCGCGGCGGAAGCGGATGTTGGCCCGGCGGGCTTGGAAGTCGGTGAAGCACGAGCACGAGGAAATTTCCCTATAGGTCCCCGGGCCAGGCAGCCAGACTTCCAGGTCATAGGTCTTGGCCGAGGAAAATCCCATGTCGCCCGTGCAGAGCAGCACCACCCGATAGGGGAGTTTCAGCAGTTGCAGGACTTCCTCGGCGTCGCGGGTGAGGGATTCCAGGGCGCCCCACGAATCGTCCGGCCGGGCGAATTTTACCA
>JAVBTP010000223.1:0-2863 GCA_031556115.1 Candidatus Adiutricaceae bacterium | reverse complement strand
CAAAGCGCTGTAAACCGGCTGGCCATAGGCGCCATACGTTCTGACGTAATCGCTTTCCATCATCCAGTCGCCGATGGTGGCGGAGCCGGAGGCCACGACCTCGCCGGCCCGCAGCTTCAAATCCAGAGAATGGGCCTGGCCGGCGCCGATCACCATCAGGGGCTTTTCCCCGCCGGGGGGGACCGGCCGGCTCAAGAAGGCGGCCGCCGCGGCCGCGGTGTTGATTTTTCCCGGGCCGGTGGCTTCCACCCGCGTGGTAAACTTTTCAAACCCGTGCCCCTCCAGGCCACCGGCCAAGGCCTGGCGCTCCTCCGGAGTGGGGGTAAAAATAACGACTTCAGGTCGACCCATGATTCACCAGCCTTGGGTTGGTCCGGAGCGGGCCCGGAGGCCCACCCTTGACGGGAGGGAAGAAAGGTTTTATATGTATGAAAGGCTTTATTGTAGCCCAAGGAGTGCCCTCATGCAAGTCGCGCCGTCCGTGTATTTTTATCCCTTTACTTCTTTTTTGGAAAACAACTGCAACACCATCCTCCTCGACGGCGGGCAAAAAACGCTCATCGACCCCGGCCACAAACGCCAGTGGCCGAACCTCAAAAAGCGAATCGAGGCCGATGGCTTTGACCTCAACGATATTCGACTGGTCATCCACACCCACTGCCACCCCGATCATATGGAGGCCGGCGAAATATTGGAAAAGGAATACGGCGCGGTCCAGGCCATGGGCGCGGTGGAGGCCGCGTTTCTCCAGGAGGCCGGCCTGGAATTTTTCCCCATGATGGGCTTGGACTACCCCCGCGGCACCATCGGCCGCACCCTCGACGAAGGCCCCCTGGACCTGGGGGACAAGACGCTCCAACTGTATCTCGCGCCGGGGCACACTCCCGGCAGCCTTTGTATTCACTGGCCCGAGGCCCGGGTCCTGATCACCGGCGACGTGGTTTTCGCCCAGTCGGTGGGCCGGTACGATTTCACCGGCGGCGACTATGAGGCCCTGACCGCCAGCATCCAACGCCTCAGCGCTTTGCCCGAAGTGGAACTTCTTCTGCCCGGCCACGGCCCGTCCGTGGTCGGCGCGGATAAGGTGGCCGCCAACTTCAAATCAGTGCGGGCGTATTTCGGGAGGTAAGACCCATGCCCCATATGTTACATAACCGGGCGCGAACAGTGGTGCTCCTGACGCTCCTGACCCTGGTGGTCATGATGTTCGGTCAGGTGTTGGGGGGCTCTGGCGGGCTCAAGATCGCCTTTGTCATCGCCATGGTCATGAACCTGGGCGCCTGGTGGTTTTCCGCCGACCTGGTCCTGGCCCAGACCCGGGCCAAAGTGGTGGGTCCGGCCGAGGCGCCCGAGCTCCACCAGTTGGTGGAACACCTGGCCCAGCGGGCGGACTTGCCCATCCCCCGGGTGGCCATCGTCGAGGACCCGGCCCCCAACGCTTTTGCCACCGGCCGCAACCCGGCCCACGGGGTGGTGGCCGTGACCACCGGCCTGCTGTCGATCATGAACCGCGAGGAACTGGCCGGAGTGCTGTCCCACGAACTGACCCACATCAAAAACCGCGACATCCTGGTGGGCTCCGTGGCCGCGGTCCTGGCCGGAGTCATCATGCTGTTGGCCAATATCGCCAAATTCGGCTTCATGTTTCTGGGGAGCTCCCGCGACGGCGAGGGCGGCAATCCCATCGCCGCCCTTTTGATGGCCATCCTGGCCCCCATCGCGGCCATGCTTATCCAGGCGGCCATTTCCCGTTCCCGTGAATATCTGGCCGACGACGGCGGGGCCGACATCGCGGGCACCCCCCTGGGCCTGGCCGCGGCCCTCGAGAAGCTGGGGCGCCAGCAAAGGCCCTCCCAGGCCGCCTCGCCCAACACGGCCCACATGTATATCGTCAATCCCTTGAGCGCCCGATCCCTCGGCAATCTTTTCGCCACCCACCCCCCGCTGGAAGAACGCATCGCCCGGCTGAGAGGGGAAATCCTGTAACCGGCGCCATTTTCTCCGGCCCGGCCGGCGATCCGCCGGCCGGGCCGGGGCGTTTCGACTCCAAGTCCGGGAGTTTGTATGACCGCTCGCCTTTTGACCAAGACCCTTCGATCCGTCATGTTGCTCATGGCCCTCGCCGGCGCTTCCTCCGCGCCGGCCTGGGCCGTCAGTGAACTCTCCGAACCCCTCAGCCCCGAAGCGGCCGGTCAGGCCGGGCGTCGCACCCCCATTGTCGCGGCCATTGAAAAAGCCCGGCCGGCCGTGGTCAGCGTCTATGCCCAGGTCAACGTCCGGGGCGGTTCGGTCTTTGAGCGGGACCCGTTTTACGATGAGTTCTTTAATCGCTTTTTCGAGGATATGTGGCGGCCCCGCGCCCGCCAGGGCATCACTTTGGGCTCCGGGGTCATCATTGACGGGCTGAAGGGGCTGGTGGTGACCAACGAGCACGTGGTCCGGGGGGCTGCCCGCCTGACGGTGACCTTGAGCGACGGCCGGGAACTGCCGGCCGAGGTCTTGGGGTCCGATCCGCGTTTCGATCTGGCCGTGCTCTCGGTGACCAGCAAAACCCCCTTGCCGGAACTGCGGCTCGGCGACAGCGACAGCCTGATGATCGGTGAAACGGTCATCGCCATCGGCAACCCCTTTGGCCTCACCCACACCGCCACCGTCGGGGTGGTCAGCGCCACGGGCCGGACCATGCCCGGCGGCGGAGCCGGCCAGGGCGGCTATACCGATCTCATCCAGACCGACGCCTCCATCAACCCTGGCAACTCCGGGGGGCCGCTCCTCGACATCAACGGTGAAGTTATTGGCATCAACACCGCCATCCTGGCCCGGGGCGAGGGGCTGGGGTTCGCCATCCCCTCCAGCCAGGTCA
>JAVBTP010000207.1:0-3298 GCA_031556115.1 Candidatus Adiutricaceae bacterium | reverse complement strand
GACCGCGCGGAACCGGACGTACCCCCTGGCTCGGGAACTGTACATGTTCACCCGGGAAGGCGGCCCCCAAATCGCCGATGGATTCATCAATTTCGTGACGGGGCCGGACGGGCAAAAACTGGTGGAAACCGAAGGTTTCGTTCCACTGGCCCGGTGACGGATCCCCTTGATTGCCTCCCGGTGCGCGCAGCCCGGCGGGGTGAACGGAGCGCCCTCCCTGGCGGGGGGAGCGCCCGTCACCCCTGAAGTATCCGACGGTCCGGGACCAGACCGGGCGTCACATATATAGGTGACTCGTGATCAGTGACGCGAAAAAATTTCCATTCCCCGTAACCGCCGGCCGGAGAAGCTCTTTTCCTTCTCCCGAGCGCGGCCGGGTCGGGGTTGGCTCCGAAGTGGCCTCAGTCATCAGTTCGGCGTGGTGTCGGCTGTTGGGTGAGCGCCCGTACCCCCCCTCCCCAATCCCCCCCCCCTCCAAAGAATAGCGATATTCTTCGAGGGTATCCCCTCTTTATCATATCTTCATTCGCCCCTCCGGACGGTCCCCAAAACCGTCCGGGGGGGTCTCGCCTTTTGGGGGGCCGCCTCATCCTTTGATCGGCAGGCTCATGGTGAAAACCGATCCGCCCCCGGACGGGCATTTGAGATATGCCCGCCCGCCGTGCACCCTGGCCACGTGTTTGACGATGGCCAGACCCAGCCCCACCCCGCCCAGGCCTTCGCGCCGGCTTTTTTCGCTGCGATAAAACCGTTCGAAAATCCGTTCGCGATCCTCCGGATCCACCGGCGCGCCTTGGTTGATCACCGCCAGTTCCACCAGGTCTCCGTATCGCCGCGCCTGAAGGGTGATCCGGCCGCCGGGCTCGCCGTATTTCACGGCGTTGTCGACCAGGTTGGCCAGGGCGCCGAGCAGTGAGTCCCAGTCGCCTGAAAATTCCAGATCATCCACATCGGAATCAAGGCTCAACTGCGACCTCGCTTCCGGCGGTATCCGTTCGGACATCGCGGCCAAAAGATTCTTTACGGGAATGGATTCCCGCCGCAGGGGCTGGGCCTTGATGTCCTCCAGCCGGGCCAGTTCCAGAATTTCACGGGCCAGGGTATTGAGCCGCCGGGCCTGGCGGTCCAGAGCGTCCAGCCAGGGCCGGAACTCGTCGTCGGCGGGCGACTGGTCGCGCATAATTTCAGCCACTCCCATGATGGCGGTCAGCGGGGTGCGCAGTTCGTGGGAGATGTTGGCCACGAACTCCCGCCGCATTTGATACAGGAGGTGGCGATTGGTCAGGTCGTGGAAGACGGCCACCACCCCCCCCCCTGGATGGGGCTGAACCGGACCTCGATGAAGCGCTCCGGCGGGCCGTGGTCATGGATGAGCCGGGGCGGGGGCTGCTGGCCGCGCCGGATGGCCTCGAAGTCGGCCACCAGTTCCGGACGGCGGATGTTTAAAGCCAGCGGGAGGCCGGGCTGGACGGCGGGCAGGCGCAGCATTTCCTCCAGCCGCCGATTGGTCTGGGTGACCAGTCCCTGCTCGTCCAAAACCAACACCCCTTCGTCCATGGCTTCCAGGACGGCCAGGAGGTGATGCTGGCGTTCCTCGGCCAGGGCCAGTTGACCGCTGAGACTGTCGGCCAACTGGTTGAGGGCCTGGCCGGTCTGCCCCAGTTCGCTGGGCAGACGGCTGAGAGCCAGACGGTGGCTGAGGTCACCGGAGGCCAAATCCTGGGCCGCCTGATTGATCACCTGGTAATCCCGCGCCAGACGTCTGGTGCCGAACCAGCCCACCAACATCGCCAGGGCCAGGCCTACCCCGGCCACCGGAAAATAGAACTTGAGAAGTTGGCGCCGCTGCTGGTTCAGGTCGTCGATGGACACGCCCATACGCAATACTTTGGGCGGGGCGTTTTCATAGTCGACCCTGGCGGCCGCATAGAGGTATTCCTGGCCGAGAAAGTAACTGAAACGCCGTGAATGGGCGCTGCCGTCGGCAAAGGCGCCCGACACCTCCGAAGGAGTCTGATAACTTTCCTCGCCCCGGTCCAGGCTGGTCAGGCGGGAGTCGGCTTCATACCGGCCGTCTTCATTGAGGAGGCTGACCCGGTAGGGCCACAGCTTGGCCATATCCCTGACCCAGACCCCCGCCGGTCCGCGGCCGCCCCGGGTCCGGTCATCCTTGGCCGCCAAAAGGGCCAGGCTGGCGGCCGCCCGTGACAACTCTTCCTCTCTGATGAGAAGTTGGCGTTTGTCGAGCTGATAGTTGAGCCCGACGAGCATCAGGCCCCAGGCCGAGACCACGCCCGTCAGAACCATCAAAAAAGCGAAACCGTGAATAGTGCGGATCATTGGATTACCTCACGGCTCGATCTCCAGCATTTTTCTGGCCGGACCGATCAGGAGCAGTTCGTCCCCGGCCGTCAGCGGGGTTCGGGGGTCGGGCACGAAATGGAAATCCCGATCGTTCTGGTGTTTTTCCGCCACGGCCATGATGCCCCACCCGGCGGGGAGCATCAACTCGGCCAGGGTTTTACCCGCCCACTTCCTCACGGTCACCTGCTGGAGCAAAGCGCCTCCGCCCAAAGAGAGAAAATCCAACAAGCCCGGGCTGTGGATCTGGTGGGCCAGACGCCGGGCCGTCTCCACCTCCGGCCGGATGACCTGGTGCACCCCCAGGCGCTGCAAAACCGTGGAGTGCTGGGGGCTGGAGGCTTTGACGGTGAGATGTCTGACCTTCAGATCCATCAGGTTGAGGCTGATGAGAATGGACGCCTCCATGGACTCGCCGATGCTGACCACCACCTGGTCCAAGTCCTGAAAGCGCAATTGGTCCAGAACGCTTTTGTCGGTGGCGTCACCGGCGTATACGGCGGCCAGGTCCTGGCCGACCCGATGCACCCGGTCGCGGTCACGGTCCAGGGCCACCACCCGATGGCCCAGCTCGGTCAGGGTCGCGGCCACTTCCAACCCGAATTTACCAAGACCGATAACCCCCACTTCTTTTTTTTCCATAACTTCTCCCGTTCCAGAGCTTACCGGCCATATAGACCCGGCCGCTGAACATGTTCATTTCAGCCCACGGGGATGACGGTTTCCGGCAGGCGATATTTCAGATCTTTTTGGAATTGCTGCATCATGGTGATCAGCCAGATGGGCCCCAGGCGGCCGATGAACATCAGGGCCGAAACCACCACCTTGCCCACGGGCGTCAAGTGGGGGGTGACCCCGGTGGTCAGGCCCACGGTACCGAAGGCCGACACCACCTCGAAGGCCAGGTCCAGCACCTGAAAGCGGGTCTGGCCATGGA
>JAVBTP010000059.1:0-10222 GCA_031556115.1 Candidatus Adiutricaceae bacterium | reverse complement strand
GAAACACGAAGGGCCGGCGAAAGCCGGCCCTTCGTGTTTCGCAAAAACGCCGGCGGCGTCAGAAATCCACCCGCAGGAGCCCGGCCACTTCGTGGCCGCTGTAATTGGCCCCGAAGTGGAAGTCGTAGTCTAAAGCCAATGAAAAATTGTCGGCCGCCGGGGGGGTCCACTTCAGGCCGGCCCCCACCGAACCGCTGTCGCGGCCCGGGTCCAGGCCCTCGGTGGCGAAGACCAGGCCCGGCGTGGAGACGGCCCGGCCCACCACCGTGGCCTCGGTGTCGGCGAACTCATGATACCAATCCGCCCGCGCTTCCAGGCTGACGGACGGGCAGGCCTGAAAAATCAGGCTCGCCCCCAGGTCGGAACGGAAGCTGTCGTAATCATCGGAATGCACCCTCATGGCCAAGCCGCCCGCCGGGCCGCGTTCGGTGTAGCGGTCAAAACTGGTGGAGGCGTAATCCAACGCCAGACGGGGGCGGAAGACGGCGCTTTCGTTGATGGCGAAGTCGTTGTCAAAGCTCAGGCCCAAGTTCCAGGTATCCGCGTCGGGCGAGGACCGGTAAAGCCCGTTGCCGAACGGCAGGCCGCTCACCCGCCGGGTCTGGTCCAGGTCGTGGCTCATCCATCCGCCGTAGAGGGCCAGGCGGGGATTCCACGAACCGCCGCCGTTGAACCGCGCGGCCGCGCCCAGCGAAAAACCGTAGCTGTCGGAATCGGCGCCGTAGCCGGTCCCGTCATAGTCGCCATTGACGTAATTGAAGGCCGCGCCAAAGGCCGCCTCGCCCCACTCGTTCGCCCCGCCCCAATGGGTCACGCCCAGGTTGAAGCCCGTGAAATCCTGGTCGAGGTCGGTATACAGGCGGTTCCCGTCCTGGCTGCCGCTGTGGTAAAAGGGGCTGCCCCACAGGGTGGTGCGGGGGCCGCCGCCATCGCCGGCCGGGGGCGCGGAGCCGGGATAGGTGGGATAGAGGCCGTCGTTCCAGCCGAAATCAGGCAGAGCGCCCAACAGTTCTTTCTTGAACTGGCGGGTGGCCACCTGGCCGGCCCGGTTGAGGGCCAGGATGCTCTGGGTCATGGCCTGGGGGCTGGCCTGGCGGAAGAAGGCCTCGCCGGCGGCTTTCACGTCGGCTGCGTGTTCAATGCCGGAAAGCAGATGCAGCCACTGGACGTCCGCGTCGTCCAGCCGGGTGGTGTCGGCGGCCGTGGGGGTGAAGAGGTCGGTGCCGCGCCAGTAGTTTTCCAGGCCGGTCAAAAAGCTCCCCGCCGCGCCGCCGGTGACGCTCGACGCGTCGGCCACCCGGGTCACGGTGAGGCTGTAGTTGGCGGCGTCGGGCGAGCCCTGGGTCACGCTGTGAACATACCGGTACACCCCCTGGCCGGCGGTGACGAAGCCGCCCTCGCCGTTGGCCCCCACCGCGTTCCCCGCCCCGTCTTCAATCATGTCGGCGGTGGCGAGAAAATTGGTGTGGCCGGTGGTGCTCCCGCTGTTGACCGTGGCCGCCAGCGACACCAGCCGGGCCCCGCTTTCAATGACCGCGCTCTGGGAGTTGACGTTGCCGGCGTGCGTAAACGTCACGTTGGCGCCCGGGTCGGCCAGATACAGGGTGGAGCCGGTTTTGAAAAAGGCGTTACCTATATCAATTTTCATGGAATAGGCCCGGCTGCCGGCCAGGCCGTCGGTCCGGGCGGCCAGGGTGATGGGGCCCTGGCTGACCATACCGGTGCCGCTGCCGCCAATAAACAGGCCCTGGCCGAGGCCGCCGCCCCGGCCATAGGCCAGGAAATTCACCATCCCGGACCCGCTTTGGGTGAAACCACCGCTGCCCCCGGAAGAGAGGCCGGTGCCCCTCCCGCCGTTCACCCCCACACCCAGGGCGGTGACGGTTCCGGGCCCGCTGTGGGTGAAACCGCTTTCGACAAAAATGCCGTCAGCCCAGCCGCCCAGCCCTCCCGTGCCGTCGCCCGTGCCGGTGGCGGTGATGGCTCCGGACCCGCTGTGGATGAAGTCCCGGACACCAGCGATACCCATACCGGAGCCGTCGGTCATCCCCGCGCCGGTGGCGGTGATGGCCCCGGACCCGCTGTGGATGAAGTCGCGGTACTCACTCCGGATGCCGACGCCGTAGCCGCTATTCTCCGCTGCGCCGGTGGCGGTGATGGCCCCGGACCCGCTGTGGGTGAAGTCCTGGGTCACCGTAAGGCCGGCGCCCACCAGGGTGGCCGTCAGGCCCGTGCCGGTGGCGGTGAGGGTGCCGCCGCCGCTGTTGGTGAAGCGGCCCGAAACGTGCAGGGCGCCGGTGGGCGGGAAGGCGGCGGAGATGTCCGTGCCGTCGGCCGTGACGCGGCCCAGGTTGTGATAATCGCCGTTGACCGTGGTCGGGTTGTCGGTGGGCAGCGGGGGGCTGGAGACGATGTAGCTCGCGCTTCCGGTGTTGGTGTGGTCCTGGGCCAGGGCGGCCGGGGCCGGGGCCAGGGCCAAAAGGGCGGCCAGGCCGAAAACGTTGATAAACAAGGCGGTTGGACGAGTCATGCGGTCACCCTTAAAAATTAGTTTCCGGATTTTGTCGGCCTAGTACCCCGTAACTTCTTAAGTTACGGGGTACTGGAGGAAGCCCGCCAGGGCTTCCCGCCGACGAAGTCGGCGAGAGGAAAGCAAAAATCGCATTTTCGCTTTCCGGTCCGGAGCTTAAAATGGCGCGGCTTTGAGCGACATTTTAAGCGGTACAAGGTAATAGAATATTTTTATATTCCTAAATTAGGAATTTACCACAATTAACTTGTCAAGGCAAGAATATTCCATTGATAAAGAATTTGTCATCACTCATTTTCCAACCGCGGGCCCGAGAATCCGGCGGTGGCCCATAAGCCGCCATCCGGATTAAGGTTTATAAAATATCCAGGAGGAAAACCGGGGAAAACCAGCCGCGCCGGCCTCCAGCACCGCCCCGCCCCTGGTTTAACAAAAACGCAACTCATCATACCAATTTTTAAAATACCGCCCTTTTAAATACGCATTTTTCTCAGCATGGCCATATTTCGAGTAAAAATACTGGCCAGGGCAATCTTTTTGCAACCCACCCGCCCGTTACCCCAATCGGTCCCCTGTTCTTTTGTTAGTTTAATTATTTGAAATTACGCAATTATAAATTTACGCCAAAACATCGTTGACAATTTCAATCTGGTATGACATACTTTTAAACACATCATACCAGTAATACACACAACAAGGAGCCCGACATGGCCAAAGTTGTCGCCGATTTTTCCAAAGAGTCCAGGCAGAACCTGTATGACGGCACCGTCGCCTGGATCGAGGAACTCATCGTCACCGGCGGCTACGCCACCGGGGCCAAGCTGCCTTCCGAACGCGAACTGTGCGAGGCGGCGGGGGTCAGCCGCACGGTCATGCGCGAGGCCCTCAGGTCGGTGGAATCCAAGGGGCTTATCACCATTTTCGCGGGCAAGGGCATTTACGTGCGCAATCCGGATTTCGAGGCCGTGGCCGGGCCGCTGTTGCGGCTGGTGGAGGCCTCGAAGGTGGAATTCACCGACCTTTTGCAGGCCCGGCGCATCGTCGAACCCAGCACGGCCTATATCGCGGCCCTCAAGCGCACCGAGGAACAGGCGGCCCGGCTGCAACACGACCTGGAAATGATGGACCAAGAACGCGACCACGGCGACCGCTTTCTCGTCAGCAACCAGAATTTCCATTTCGACATCGCCCGGTGCACGGGCAACCCCATGCTGATCATCCTGGTCAAGACCCTGATCAACAGCATGGTCATCATGCGCAATTACGTGGAAAAACCCAGCCAGGTCAATTCGATCCTGCGGCAGCACGGCGAGATCCTGAACGCCATCCGCCAGGGCTCGCCCTCCGCCGCCTATCGGGCCATGGAGGATCACCTCCTGGAAGCCGAGGAGCGGCACCGGACCTGGTTAACTCAGGAAAGCCTGGAGACTTTCGGCGGCCCTGAAAGAATCAAGTGACGCGGGCGGCTGATCCGCTGTTTCGTTGAAAACCTACCGACGGGCTGAAACATCCTCGGCCCAACGCCTGATCACTGAAACAACGCCTGTTGTTTTGGCGGCGGGATATCCGTTCTATTGCCAATATCACGGCCTGGCCCGGGCCGGGGCCGATCCGACCACGGGATGAGGAGGAAACCACATGGGACGAACGATTACCGAAAAAATTCTCAGCCGGGCTTGCGGCCGGGAAGTGGCCGCCGGCGAAATCCACAACGCGGCCATCGACCGGATGATGACCATGGATTTTCTGGGCCCCATCGCCTTCAAGCAATTCGAAAAGCTGGGCGCGCCCAAAATTCACAACCCGGAGATGCTGGTTTTGGTGCAGGACCACCTGGTGCCCGGCCACAACCTCAAAGACGCCGAAATCTTGAAACAGTTCCGGGATTTCGCCGCCAAGTACCGGTTGCCCCATTTCTACGAAATCGGGCGTCACGGGATCTGCCACCAGATGATGATCGAAAACGGCTACTGCCTCCCCGAAAAAGTGGTGGTGGGCACGGATTCCCACTCCACCACCTATGGCGCGGCGGGCTGTTTCAACTGCGGGGTCAGCACCACCGAGGCGGCGGTCATCATGGCCACGGGCGCGGTCTGGTTCCGCATACCCGATTCCATCAAGATCGAACTGACCGGCCGCCTGCCTTTCGGCGTGCGCGGCAAAGACGTGTCCCTCAAGATCATGAGCATCCTGGGCTACGACAAGGAAGCCCTCTACAAGGCCATCGAATTTTCCGGCGAGGGGCTCAAAAGCCTGGACATGTCCGACCGCATCACTTTGGCCAACATGATGGCCGAGACCGGGGCCAAGAGCGCCATTGTCCCGGCCGACGAGATCACCTTTGCCTATCTTCGCTCCATCGGGGCCGATCTTTCGGAGTACGAAAACCACGAACCGCTCAAGAGCGACCCGGACGCCAGGTATGACGCGGTCCATACCATCAACCTCAGCGAACTGACCCCCATCGTGGCCGCCCCCCACTCCTCGGCCAACCTCAAGAGCGCCGAAGAATTGGAAGGGACCAAGATCGACCACGTCTTCATCGGCTCCTGCACCAACGGGCGGCTGGACGACATTGAAGTGGCCGCCAAAATTCTTAAGGGCCATAAAATTCCCGGCAACATCCGGATGGTGGTGGTCCCGGCCAGCCAAAAGATTTTTTTGGAGAGCGTCCGCCTCGGTTACGTCGAAGCCCTGGTGGAGGCCGGGGCCATTTTCGAAACCTCCAGTTGCGCGGCCTGCGCGGCCCTCCACACGGGGGTGCTGCCTTCGGAGGAAGTGGCCATCAGCACCACGAATCGCAACTTCAAAGGGCGGATGGGCCATCCCAGTTCATCGGTCTACCTGGCCTCGGCGGCCACGGCCGCGGCCGCGGCCCGGGCCGGGCACATCACCGATCCCAGAAAATACCTGTAACCTACCGAGGAGGAAGAGCCTTGTTTGAAACCAAGATAAGCGGAAAAGCCTGGGTGGGCGGCGACGACATCAACACTTACGCCATCATCCCCCAACGGCACTGGGATCTGGACAATCTCGACCCGGTCGAACTGGGCCAATGGGCCATGGAAGAGGCCGATCCCGATTTCACGGGCCGGCCCGGAGCCCTGGCCCAGGCCGGGTACGGCATCATCGTGGCCGGCGAAAACTTCGGCGGCGGCGGCAAGAGCATCGAACATCCGATCATCGCCTTGAAAGGCGCCGGCATCAAGCTGGTTCTGGCCGATTCCTTCGGCCGCTTCAATTTCCGAAACTCCGTCAACAACGCCCTGCCGGTGGTCGAGTGCCGGGGCATTTCCAAGATGGTCCGGAAAGGCGACGAACTGACCGTGGACCTCACGGAAGGGTACGTTCTGAACCACCGCACCGGCCAAAAGGCCGAACTGGTGCCTTTTTCCCAATATATGCTGGATATCATGGAAGCCGGCGGCCTGATCGAATACACCCGGCAAAGGCTGTAGACGGTTTCCTAAACCCCCCAACCATGGCGTATGAAAAACGTGGAGGTGCACAGATGGCAATGAAGCATTTTATCAAGAACCACGGTCTGGCCTTGTTGCTGACGGCGGCCATGATCGGCGGCCTGGCTCTGGCCGCCCCGGCCCTGGCGGCCGAGGACCAGTTCCCCACCAAGCCGGTTAAAATTATCGTCCAATACTCGCCCGGCGGCGGGGTGGACCTCACCGCCCGCATGTTGGCCAAATACGCGGAAAAGCATTTGGGCAAAAACATCGTGGTGGAAAACCGGGTGGGGGGCAGCGGCGTTTTGGGCGTCACCCTGGTGGCCGAAGCCCCGGCCGACGGCTATACCCTGGGGCTGGTCTTTCCCTTCACCTCGGTCGACCACAAGCTCATCGACGGGGTCAAATACACGGGCGAATCTTTTGCCCCCATCTGCATGATCAACTTCGACCCCGTCTTTCTGGTGGTCAAAAAGGGCGGCCAGTATGACGTGGACATCAACAAGCTGATCGAAATGACCAAGGCCAGCCAGTTGACCATGGGCGTCGGCGCCATCTGGACCCCCTTCGACTACCTCAAACTGCTCCTGGAACAGAAGTATGACGCCAAGTTCACCCGCCTGGGCTTTGACGGCGGGGCCGGCGTGACCCGGGCCCTGGCTTCGGGCGATGCCGATGTGGGCACCCAATACGCGGGCGAGTGGATCAGCTACTACAAGGCCGGTGAAATGACGGGCGTGGCCGTGGCCAACGACGAACGCCTGGCGGCTTTTCCCGACGTCCCCACCTTCAAGGAAAAAGGGCTGGATGTTCCCAGCATGGGCACCCGCCGCTTCATGGCCGCCCCGGCCGGGACCCCTGAAAACCGGCTGAAAATTCTGGAGGAGGCCTTCATGAAAGCCCTGGCCGATCCCGAACTGGCCAAGGAATTCGCCGGCATGGGCATGAGCATCAACCCGGGCGACATGGAGACGGCCAAGCAAATCTTTGCCGACGAGTCGAAACTGATGCTCGGCATCATCGACCAGGCCGGGATCAAACACGGCGACCCGCCGAGGTGATCCCGTCATCGGCGGGGGCCAGACGGAGAGTCCGCGCCCCCGCCGTTTGCGCCACTTTCACCCAGCCGTTTGTCCAGAGCATTTTTGAGAGGTGAAGGATGTCACATCGCTCGGAAAGTATTTTATGGTGCTCCGCCGTGACCCTGGTCATGGTCGTCTTTTTCCGCCTGACTTTCGATTTAAAATTCGGGGCCATGTACGCGCGGGTGACGATTTTGGCCACGTTGGCTTTCGCCTTGATTTCCCTTTTGCTGTCACTGACTCAAAAACCGGCGCCGGCCAAGAAAAAGCATACGGAAGCGGAACTGGTCGCCATGGACACGGCCGAACGGCTGGAAGCGCTGGCCGGCCAAGAGGAAGGAACACCCTTCTTCTCCGCCGACGTCGCCCTGGTGGTGGCGGTGTCCTTTATCGGCGCCCTCTTGTGGGAGCCGATCAGTTTTCTCTACGCCGGATTCGCGGCCATGCTGATTTTGTTTCTGGTCAAAAAGCAGCCGCTCCTGAAAAGCGCCGTCGTGGCTTTAGGCACGGTCTGCGCCATCCAATACGTTTTTGGCAATCTCTTTCAAATTCCTTTGCCCAGCCCGTCGTGGTGGTCCATTTACTAAGGAGGGCCACGTATGTTTGAAGCGGCCAATATATTCTCCTCCCTGGACGCGGTTTTTTCCGCGGCCAATTTGCTGGCCATCCTCGTCGGCAGCGTCATCGGCGTGGTCGTCGGCGCCCTGCCCGGGGCCACAGCCACCATGGCCATCGCGGTGATGATCCCCCTCACCTTCTGGTTCAGCCCGGAGGTATCGCTCCTTTTATTAATCAGCGTCTATACCAGCGGCGTGTACGGCGGGGCCATCACGGCCATTCTGCTCAACATACCCGGCACGCCCGCCTCGGCGGCCACCTGTTTCGACGGCTATCCCCTGGCCAAGCAAGGCCAGGCCGGCAAGGCGCTCACCGTGTCGCTGGTGTCCGCGCTCTTTGGCGGCCTGATCAGCGCCCTGGGACTTCTGTTCTGCGCCCCGGCCCTAGGCGCCCTGGCCTTGCGCTTCGGCCCGCCCGAAAGCATGATGGTGGCCCTGTTCGGCCTGACCATGGTGGCTTCGCTGTCTTCGGAGAATCTGGCCAAGGGTATGATGATGGGTTCCCTGGGCATGTTCCTCGGCTGCATCGGCATGGAACCCAATACCGGATACCCGCGCTTCACTTTTGGCAACCCCAATTTCCTGTCCGGCCTGTCGGTGGTGCCGGTGCTGATCGGCGTCTTTTCCGTGCCGGAGGTCTTGAAAATGGTGGGCTCCAAGGGATGGAGCAAGCCGGAGGGCGGGACCAGGCTGGGCATGAGTTGGGCCGAGTTTCGCAAAATACGCAAGACTCTGGGGGTGAGCACGGTTATCGGCCTCATCATCGGGCTGATCCCGGCCATCGGCCCGGAGACGGCCACTTTTTTGGGCTATGACCGGGCCAAACGGATGAGCCAGGAAAAGGAACTTTTCGGCAAAGGCGCCATCGAAGGGGTGGCCGCTTCCGAGTGCGCCAGCCAGGCCGTGGTGGGCACTTCCATGGCCCCCATGTTCGCCCTCGGCATACCCGGTTCGGGCGCGGCCATGGTGTTGATGGGCGGGCTGATGATCCACGGCCTCATGCCCGGCCCGCACCTGTTCCGCGAAAACCAGGGCCGGATGATGACCCTGTTCATCGGCTTTCTCGTCACCCAGTTCTTCATGATCGCCGTGGGCGCCGCGGCCTGCAAGTGCGCCCCCATGGTCCTGCGGATCCCCCACAAATACCTGGGGCCGATCATCATGATCGTCTGCATGGCCGGGACCTTTGCCTGCAACAACAACATGCTGGACGTCTTCGTCATGCTGATCGCCGGTTTTTTCGCCTATTACCTGGCGCGCGCGGGCTTCTCCCCCGTGCCGTTGGTCCTGGGCCTGGTGCTGGGGCCGGTTTTCGAGGTCGAGTTGGGCCGCACCCTGACCCTGATGAGCAAAAGCGGCTTCTTCAGCTATATGATGGGCCGGCCCATCGCCCTGGTGATTTTCGGCCTGACGGTGGTGAGCTTCGCGGTTCCGCTGATGATGGCCTTGAAAAACCGGCCGGGGAAGGAACAGCCGGCGGAAGAACAATCGACGGCCGCCTGAGTGTATTCGCCGTCCGGGTGAACCACTCGATCCCGGACGGCTTAACCCTGATGACGAAAGAGGTTTACGGATGTACGACAACAAGCTGAAAAAGAAATTGGCCGCCGGACAAAACGTGATCGGCTGCATTGTCCAGGGGGCTCTGCCGGCCTTGGTGGAGATCGCCGGCCTGACCGGTTTTGACTTCGTCTTCATCGACGCCGAGCACGGCCCCCTGTCCGAGGGCGACTGCGAGGAACTGATCCGGGCCGCCGAGGCCCGCGACATCGTCCCCCTGGTGCGGGTGCGCGAAAATAACGCCGGGTTGATTTTGCGCTATCTGGACGCGGGGGCCATGGGCATTATCCTCCCCGGCCTGAAAAACAAGGCGGAGGCCGAGGCGGCGGTGCGGGCGGTGAAATATTACCCGCGCGGCGAGCGGGGCCTGTCGGGCACCCGCAGTTCCAATTTCGGCCTGGGCTCGATGAAGGAATATGTCCAATACGCCAATGAGCAGACCATGGTGCTCACCATTATTGAAAACCCCGAGGCCGTGGCCAACATGGCGGAGATTCTCAGCGTCGATGGCCTGGACGCGGCCATTATCGGCACCTCCGACCTGGCCCAGAGTTTGGGCTTCCCTGGCGAAGGCAACCGCCCCGAGGTCCAGGCGGCCTTTGACCGGGCCGTGGCCGGCGGATTGCCCACGGGCAAGGCCATCGGCGCGGTGGTTCGCGGCGGGGAAACCAGCCAGGACTATTTCTCAAAAGGGCTGACCATCGCCCTGACCACCAGTTACGGGCTCTTGGCCGGGGCCAGCAAAAGTTTCGTGGCCGCCAGCCGGTCATAAAATCTCTCCGGCCACTCGATTTCCGTCGCACCATGGGCCCCGCTTGGCGGGGCCTGTGGTTTTTAATTTAAAAGGGTAAACCCCCGGCTCTGCCGGGGGACTCCCCAAAGTTTGACAATTCCGGGAATATAGGAAAGCCTCCTACCTGTGAACCGCTCCAAAGTTCGCAAGATAGGAGGCTGCATGGAAAACAGCAATAGTTT
>JAVBTP010000163.1:0-4613 GCA_031556115.1 Candidatus Adiutricaceae bacterium | reverse complement strand
ATCGTCCGGGCCATCACCCCGGTGCCTGGGGGCGTGGGCTCCCTGACCACCACGGTCATCATGCAAAACCTCCTGAAGGCCATTGGCCTTCAGGATCTGTGACCGGAAGGAGACGGAGCGATGCACGATATACCCGCCGACTTCTATTCGATGACCATCAACGACTTCCTCAAGGTGGCCGCCTCCAGTTCCCATGTGCCGGGCGGCGGCAACGTCTCGGCCGTGGTGGCCAGCCTGGGGGCCTCCATGGGGGCCATGGTGGCCAGCCTGACCGAAGGCAAGAAAGGCTATGAGGAACATCAGGAGGCCAACGCGGCCATACTCAAAGCCTTTATGGACGGCATCGGGAAACTCAAGGAGCTCACCAGGGGCGATGTGGAGGCTTTTGACGCCTACATGAAAACCTTCAAGCTGCCCAAAGACACCGACGAGCAAAAAGCGGCCCGGGCGGCGGCCATTCAGGATGGGGTCAAACAGGCCACCCTGGCCCCCCTGAAAATCTGCCGCCAGTGCCTGGACCTGATGCGGGAGGCGGCCAAGCTGGCCCCCTTTGGCAACAAGGGGGCCATCAGCGACTGCGGCGTTTCGGCCATTGTCCTTGAAGCGGCCATCCGGGCGGCCATGCTGTCGGTGGACATCAACCTGCCGTCCATCAAAGACCAGGCCTTTGCCGCCGAGATCATGAGCGAGCGCGGCCGCGTCTTCGCCGAGGCCGAGGAAATCAAAGCCCTGGTCCTGACCCACATGAGGGCCCGCTGGTAGCCGCCGGCCGGGGCGGGCGGAGATGGCGTACCCGCGTTTACGTGATGATGAAACCAAAGCCGCCGGCCCTCGGCCGCCTGTCCCATACCGGGGAGGCGCCGGGGGCCGGCGGCTTTTACGGTGGACGACGCGCTGAAAAGCATTGCTTTTTAGTCACAATGAAGGCACAATCGAACCGGTGACGCAAGCGAGGTTCCGAATGGCGAAACTGGTCGGCTGGGTCATTTTCCTTTTTCCGTTTTTGGCCGCCTCCACGGCGGCGGCCGAAGAGGAGTTGCGCGTTCTGGCCAGCGCCCGCCTCACGCCGCCTTCGGTGGTGGAGGGCTTTGAAAGGGAATTCGGGGTTCAGGTCCGCTTTGAATATTTTGAATCGCCCGAAGCCCTGACCGCCTATCTCAAAACCAGGCCCCCGGGCGACCTGGCTTTGATGCGGGGCTATTACGTGGAAGACCTGGTCCGGACGGGCTTCCTGGCCGCTTTGGATCACCGGCTCCTGCCAAACCTTGATAACTTGAGCCCCCTGGCCCGGCGAAAGTCGGTCGACCCCGGCTGCCTCTACGCCATGCCCTACCTGCAAGGCACCGTGGGCATTCTCTATCGGGCCGGCCTGTGGGGCCCCTGGCCTCCCTCATGGGAAAACATTTTCGGGCCGAATTCCGGCCCCGCCCCTTTCGCCCTCGGCAAGCAATACCGTGACGCCATGGGGGTGGCCCTGCTCTATCTGGGGTACTCCTGCAACTCCACCTCGCCCATCGCCATCGGCCAGGCGGCCGAACTTCTTCGTAATCTAACCAGCCACCCGGCTTTTCTGGGGTTCATGGATCCGGACACTCTGGTGAGATATTTCAAAGAGCGGTTCCTCTATGTGGCGATCACCTATAACAATCTGGCGGCCAAAGCCATGGCCGAGGACCCGGGCCTGGCTTTTCATGTGCCCCGGCAGGGCAGCCTGGGCTGGTCCTACGTGTATGTCATAAACGATGAAAGCCCCCTCAAGGCGGCGGCCCACGCCTGGCTCAACTATCTTTTGCGGCCGGAGGTGGCCGCCGAGATCTCCGCCTGGAACCGGGCCACCACCTCCAACCGCGCCGCCCTGGATTTCCTGCCTCCGGAGATCCGCAACAACGCCGTTCTCTACCCCCCGGAAACGGTCTGGGAAAGCAATGAGTTCCCCAGATCCGTGGGTGATGCGGAGAGCACTTATCTGGACTACTGGTCCCGCCTGCAATGAGCGACGGCCGAATCCACATACCAGCCTTACAGCCCACCGACGGAAAGATTGATGTTGAAGAAAACCCATCCCAATGGCGTCACCTGGTATACCTTTCCCATCTTCGATTCCCATCCGGAACTGCGGCACGGGGTTTTGACCCGCTTCGGCGGGGTCAGCGGGCCGGAGGGCCGGGATCTGCATCTGGCCTTCAACGGCTCGAGCCCCCCGGAAGAGATCCGGACCAACATAAGCCGGGCCGAGGAAGCCCTGGGGCTGCCCCCGGCCGCCCTGGTCCGCCAGACCCACGGCGCCAACGTGACCGTGGTTTGGCCCGGCGATCACTACCACCCTCGGCGTCCCGAAGACATCCGTCAGGACTGCGACGCCCTGGTGGCTCCCGAAGCCGGGGTCAACCTGTTGATCAGGGTGGCCGATTGCCAAGGGGTCATCCTCTACGACCCCGTCACCAGGGCGCTGGGTCTGGTCCACAGCGGCTGGCGGGGCTCGGCGCGAAACATCCTCGGCGCCGCCGTGGCCCGGATGGCCGAATTCGGCGTGGCCCCGGCCAGCCTTTTGGCCGCCATCGGGCCGTCTTTAGGGCCCTGCTGCGCCGAATTCGTCAACTACCGGCACGAACTGCCGGAGCATTTTCAGGAGTTCATGGTCTTGGAAAACCATTTCGACTTCTGGGCCATCAGCCGCCGGCAGTTGACCGACAGCGGGCTCAAGCCGGAAAACGTGGTTGACTCCGGCCTCTGCACCAAATGTTCCCCTGATTTTTTCAGCTATCGCCGGGGCGAGGGGGGGCGGTTCGGCATCATGGCCGGGGTGATGGAAGATAAATAAAAATGATAGGTTATTTCCGTGGGGGTCATGGCCGGGTGACGGATTTGACAATTGCCCGCGCAACCGCCACAATAAAACGTTTTGCTGATGATGCTGATCCGAGGAGAACATGGGCGAAAACGATATGGGAACGCGCGCGGATATGGAGGCGGTGATTGCCGAGGGGCGGATCGTGGAAAACCGCCCTCTGGCCGCCGAAACTTTTTTGATGACCATCGACTGCCCCGAAGCGGCCCGCCGGGCCGGACCGGGCCGCTTCATCAAACTGCGGTCCTGGCCGGAAGACGACGGTCCCCTGCTGGACCGCCCTTTTTCCATCCACCGGGCCTCGGATGGGCGGATTTCGGTTCTCTACCGGGTCCTGGGCCCGGCCACCCGGCTGATGAGCCGGGCCTCGGCCGGCGGAACGGTCAAAGTCAGCGGCCCCTTGGGCCGTGGGCTGGACCGGGTCGTCCCGGCTTCGGAAAACCTCTACCTGGCGGCCGGTGGCTTGGGCCTGGCCCCCATGGCCCTGGCTCGGGACTGGCTCCAGTCCCCCCGCCCCACCCATCTTTTTTACGGGGAACGGAGCGGCCGGTTCCAAGTGGCCCGGGACTGGCTTCGGTCCTGGGCCGGGGATTTCACCGCCACCGTGGATGACGGCCAGGGCTACGGCCGGCCGGGCCTGGTCACCGTTCCTTTGGAACAGGCTCTGGCCCGGGAGCCGCGCCCGATTTTCGCCTGCGGCCCGGCGCCCATGCTGGCCGCCGTCTCCCGGCTGGCCGCCCGTTTCCGGGTCACCCCCTGGGTGTCGATGGAAGCCGGCATGGCCTGCGGCTTCGGGGTCTGCCTGACCTGTAGTCTGCCCTTGAAAGGCGGCGGCCGGTTTCGGGTCTGCCGGGAGGGGCCGGTGGTGGACGGCTCCACCGTTGATTGGGAGGCCGTATAATGAACCGGGAACCGAATCTCCAAGTCCAACTCGGGCCGTTGACCTTAAAAAATCCGGTCATGACCGCCTCGGGCACCTTCGGCTACGGGCTGGAGCTGGCCGAGTTCTGCCCGCCGGCCCTCTTGGGCGCGGTGATCACCAAGGGGGTCAGCCTGACCCCCTGGGCCGGGAACCCCGGCCCGCGCCTGGCTGAAACCGCCTCCGGACTCCTCAACGCCATCGGCCTGGAGAACATGGGCGTGGAAGCCTTCGTCGATAAGGCCCTGCCGCCCCTGAAAGCCACGGGCGCCACCGTGGTGGCCAATATTCTGGGGCACTCCGCCGAGGAATACGGCCGTCTGGCCGCCCGCCTGGCCGGCACGGACGTGGATTTCCTGGAAGTTAATGTCAGCTGCCCCAATGTGGCTTGCGGCGGCCTGGCCATCGGCACCGAACCGTCGTCGGTTTTCGAGGCGGCCCGGGCGGTGCGGGAAAACTGCGGGGGCAAGCCGTTCATGGTCAAGCTGACGCCCCAGGTCTCCGATGTGGCGGCCGTGGCCCTGGCGGCCGAAGAGGCCGGGGCCGCGGCCGTGTCCCTGATCAACACTGTTCCGGCCATGGCCGTGGACCTGGAGCGGCGGGTTCCCCGGCTGGCCAAGGTCACCGGCGGGCTCTCCGGCCCGGCCGTCAAGCCCGTGGCCCTGCGGCAGGTCTGGCGGGCGGCCTCGGCCCTGAAGATCCCCGTGGTGGGGGTGGGGGGCATCCGCTCGGCCCGCGACGCCCTGGAGTTCATCCTGGTGGGGGCCACGGCCGTCGAAGTGGGCACGGCCACCCTGGTCGATCCCCGGGCCCCGCTGAGGATCGTGGCCGGCATTCGCCAATGGA
>JAVBTP010000117.1:0-5149 GCA_031556115.1 Candidatus Adiutricaceae bacterium | reverse complement strand
GGGTCATACATGGGCAGGCGATGGGCCAGGGCCAGGCCCTCGCCGTCGGCCGCCCTTTTGGCCACGGTCATCATCAGCTTGATGCGGTTGAGCTGGTTGACCTCGCTGGTGCCAGGATCGTAATCCACGGCCACCAGATTGGCCTGGGGGTAGCGGCGTTTGAGTTCCTTGACCACGCCCTTGCCGGTGATATGGTTCGGCAGACAGCCGAAGGGCTGGAGGCACATGATGTTCGGTATGCCCTTTTCGATCATCAACGCCATGTCGGCGGTGAGATACCAGCCCTCGCCGTACTGGTTGCCCAGGGAGACGATGCCGCGCCCGGTCTGTTTCAGTTCCTTGAAACTGTTGAGATGCCCGAAGCGGGGATGCCTGGCCAGAGCCTGGCGCATGGGCCGGCGATAGCGCTCGATGAGATAAATCATCCACCAGGACAGCCACTTGTCGCGCCGCCGGCCGGCCAGTTTTTCCGCCCGGAAGATATCGTCGTAAAGGCAATAGAGAAAGAAGTCGGTGAGCTCGGGCAGAACCGCCTGGCCGCCTTCGGCCTCCACCAGTTCCACCGCGCGGTTGTTGGCTTCGGGATGGAAGTTGAGCAAAATTTCCCCCACCAGGCCCACCTTGGGGCGGTCGGGCTCAATCAGGTCCAGGGCGGCGAAATCGTCCGCCATGGCCTGGATGTCGCGGCCAAAGGCTTTGCGGTCGCCGGCCGCCACCGCGGGCGCGGCTTTGGCCGTCCAGTCGTCCACCAGGGCCTGGGCCGAGCCGGGCTGTTTCTCATAGGGGCGGGTGGCCAGGAGCAGGCGCTGAAGCATGTCGCCGTAGAGGATGCCCAGGAGAAACCGCCTGACCAGCTTGCCGTCGAACTTGACTCCGGCCTGGCCTTTGGGCTGGCTGAGGCTGAGGGGCCAGACCGGCACCCGCTCCAGGCCGGAACGCTCCAGGGCCCGGCGCAGGAAGCCGACGTAGTTGGTGGCCCGGCAGCCGCCCCCGGTCTGGGACATCATCACCGCCGTTCGGTCGAGGTCATAGTCGCCGCTCTTGAGAGCGTGGATGAGCTGGCCGATGGAGACCAGGGCCGGATAGCAGGCGTCGTTGTTGACGTATCGCAAGCCGTCTTCCACCGCGCCGCGGCTGACCGTGGGCAGGATCTCGAGGCGGTAGCCGGAAGGGGCCATGGCCGGCGGCAGAAACGGCCAGTGCACGGGCGACATCTGGGGCACCAGAAGGGTGTATTCCCGCACCCGGTCCGGCGCCAGAACGGCCGGCTGATAGTGATAGGTCCGGCGGGTGGAGTTGGCGGTGTGGCTGCGGCGGCGGGCCTTGATGGCCGCCAGGAGCGAACGGATGCGGATGCGGGCCGCCCCCAGGTTGGCCCCCTCGTCGATTTTCAACAGGGTATAGACTTTGCCGGCCGCCTCCATGATATCCCCCACCTGGTCGGTGGTCACCGCGTCGAGGCCGCAGCCGAAAGAGTTGAGTTGCACCAGCTCGAGGTTGTCCCGGGCCGCGGCCACCAGGGCGGCCCGGTAGAGCCGCGAATGGGGGATCCACTGGTCCACCATCCGCAGTTGAAAATCGGTGGGGGCCAGGTGGTCCACCGAATCGCAGGTGAGAACGGCCAGGCCGTTGGTGGCGATGACGTCGGCGATGCCGTGGTGGACCTCGGGATCCAGGTGATAGGGGTGGCCGGCCAGGATGACCCCCGTGCCCCCGTTTTTTCTGAGGTAGTTCAAGGCCCGCTCGCCGGCCGAATGGATGTCGTCCCGATAGCGGGCCCGTTCGCGGTAGGCGGCTTTCAGGGCGATACGGACGGCCTGGTGGGAGACGCGCAGAAACGCCAGTTCCGTGGCTATCCGTCCTTCCAGCCGGGCCGGGGAGGAGAGGTCCAGAAAGGGGGAGACGAAGCGGAGGCCTTTTTCTTTCAGCACGTCCATGTTCAGGCGGATCAGTTCCCCATAGCTCCCCACCAGGGGGCAGTTGTATCGGGCGTCGGTGGCGTAGGGCGCGGGGATATCCAGAGGAAGGCAGGGAAAAAAAATGAAATCCGGCCGGCGTTCGGCCAGGGCCAGGACGTGCCCGTGCACCAGCTTGGCCGGATAGCAGACCGTCTGGGAGGGGATGGTCACCAGGGCTTTGTTGAAAAGATCCTTGGACGACGGGGGCGACAGTTCCACCCGAAAACCCAGGGTGTGGAAAAAGGTGAACCAGAAAGGGTAGTTGTCATACAGGCCCAGGGCCCGGGGAATCCCCACCGTCCCCCTGGCCTCGGACTGGGGGAGGGGCCGGTAGACCTCGAAGAGCCGGTAATGGTTCCAGCGAAAGAGGTTGGGGAGTTCGGTGAACTCCGTGGGCGGGCCGGAGGCCAACGAGCCGATGGCCGGGAGCCTGGCCAGGGTGGAGGATATTTCCCCTAAATGGGCCCGGTGGGCCAGGGCGTCGAGCTTGTTGGCGGCGGGAGTCTTGAGGGCCGCCCCGCGCTCGCAGCGGTTGCCGGAGATGAAGAGGCGGCCGTCGGAAAAGCGATTGACGGTCAACAGGCAGCGGTTTTCACATTTTTGGCAGCGGGTGTTTTTGGTGGTCACGTTAAAGGCGGCCAAACGCGCGGCGTCGATGAGGGTGGATCGGCCGCCCTGGTCGGCATACTGCTCCCGGGCCAGAAGGGCCATGCCAAAGGCTCCCATCAGGCCGGCGATGTCCGGCCGCACCACTTCCCGGCCAATGGATTTTTCAAAAGCCCGCAGCACCGCGTCATTGAAAAAGGTGCCGCCCTGGACCACCACCTTTTCACCTAAATCCTCGGGCCGGCTGAGGCGGATGACTTTGTAGAGGGCGTTGCGGACCACTGAATAGGAGAGGCCCGCCGATATATCCCCCACCGGGGCGCCTTCCTTCTGGGCCTGCTTGACCTTGGAGTTCATGAAAACCGTGCAGCGGCTCCCCAGGTCCACCGGCCGGGAGGCCGACAGGGCCGCCTGGGCAAAGGTGGCGGCGTCCATCTCCAGGGTGCGGGCGAATGTTTCGAGAAACGAGCCGCAGCCCGAGGAGCAGGCCTCGTTGAGCATCAGGCGGTCGATGACTCCGTTCTTGACGGACAGGCACTTGATGTCCTGGCCGCCGATATCGACGATGAAACTCACTTCCGGTTCGAAGAAGGCGGCGGCCCGATAGTGGGCCACGGTTTCCACTTCCCCGAGATCCAGGCCCAAAGCGGCCCGCAAAAGCCCTTCGCCATAGCCGGTGACGCCGGAGCCCAGAACCCTGAGGTGGCCGGGCATGTGCTCATACATCTCGCTGAGAGCCCGGATGGCCGATTTCAGCGGGTTCCCCCGATTGTGGCCGTAAAAGGAATGGAGCAGCCGGCCTTCCTCGTCCAGGGCCACCAGCTTGGTGGTGGTGGAGCCGGCGTCCAGGCCCACAAAGAGGCCGCCTTCGGCCGGCCAGTCGGCCCGGGGGAGACGGGCGCTGTTGTGGCGGGCCCGAAAGGCATCCAACTCGGCCAGATCGCGGAACAGGGGCGGCAGGGGCTCGATCTCCGGCGGGAGATCCGCCGCGGCCAGGGCCCGGGCCCGCTCGGCCCAGACGCCGAACTCCACCGGGGCCAAGGTTTTGGAGCCCAGGGCCGCGCCCAGGGCCACAAACAGTTGGGCGTTTTCAGGGCAGATGGCCTCTTCGGGCGAGAGGTTCAAGGTCTCGACAAACCTCGTACGCAGTTCGGATAAAAAGAAGAGAGGCCCCCCCAGAAAGGCCACCCGGCCGCGAATGGCCCGGCCGCAGGCCAGGCCGCCGATGGTCTGGTCCACCACCGCCTGGAATATGGAGGCGGCGATGTCCTCGCGGGCCGCGCCTTCGTTCAAGAGAGGCAGGATGTCGGTTTTGGCGAAAACGCCGCAGCGGGCGGCGATGGGATAGATGGTCTGGGCCGATTTGGCCAGTTCGTTGAGACCCGGCGGATCGGTGCGCAGAAAAGAGGCCATCTGGTCGATGAAGGCCCCCGTGCCCCCGGCGCAGGTCTCGTTCATGCGCTGGTCGATGCTGGTATCGAAAAAAGTCAGCTTGGCGTCCTCGCCGCCCAGTTCGATGGCCACTTCGGTGCGGGGCAGGTAGCGGCGAATGGCCTCGGCCCCGGCCACCACCTCCTGGACGAACTCGGCCCCGAGCCAGTTGGCCGCTGAAATGCCGCCGCTGCCGGCCACGGCCAGGGTGGTGGATTCCCCCTGAAACTCTTCAGCCGCCTTCAAGAGGACTTCCACGATGGTTTCCCGAACTTCGGAAAAATGGCGTTGATAGTGGCTGAACCGGGTCCGGTCCCGCTCGTCGGTGACCACCAGCTTGATGGTGGTGGAGCCGACATCAAGGCCGGTATGGTACATGGGCATGGGCGAAACCTCGGGCGCGGCGAATCCCCGCGGAAGAAGCGGTATTTGAAAAGTATATTGTCCCCATCCGGGCCCGGATGTCAAGGGGGCCGCGCGCGTTTTGCCTTTTGGTACGGCGCCTTTGAACTGGAAAACGCTCCCGGGGGATCGGCGGGGGACCCGCGGCTTTTGCCCGGGGCGGCAAGGCCTCAATAAAGCATATCTTTGACAATGTGGAACCTTTATTTTTTTTATCTGAAATAAAATATCGTCTCTTGACTTAAATGTCTATTTTTGTTAATCTTGTATTCAGTGTACTTTGGGGTCGATTTTTTTGCTATATATTGACCGCCCCGCTATATATATTCCAATGTATATTCCGCATTTCGCGCGAAAAAAGACGGCTTCCTCGATAATGTCGAAGTGCTGGACAAACTGCGGCGTTTTGAACACTATTTAGATTCGCGCAGCGGTATTGGCTCTCAAGTTCACATAATCCTATTCGCCCGGGTGGGCTTATTTTTTTGCCGCCGCCGTGTGGCTCCTACGAGGTCAGTTATGAAACTGGGTACTAAAATCATTTTGGGCTTTATGTCCATTTGCGTTATTTTCATCCTTCTTTCCGCCTACATTATTTTTTCGCTATTGGCGGTTCGTTCCGGCGCGGACTCCCTCGAAGAGGACGTCATCCCCGCGTTCACCATGGCCAGCGCCACCCAGTACGGTGTGGCCATCGAAGCCCTGTTCACCATGGACTTCAACTACAGCTCCAACCCCGACAGTTGGGACAC
>JAVBTP010000016.1:0-5501 GCA_031556115.1 Candidatus Adiutricaceae bacterium | reverse complement strand
CGGTCATGGCGGTGATGCTGTTGTCCACCACGCACAGGCAGACGTTGGACCGGGCGTGGACGGCGTCGGCCAGGCCCGTCAGGCCGGAATGGAAGAAGGTGGAGTCACCCACCAGGCCGAAGACCTTGCGCCCGTCACCCGCCGCTTTCAGGGCCTCGGCCAGGCCGATGGCCGCCGAAAAACCCGCGCCCATGCAGATCACCGTGTCCAGGCCCTCCAATGGCGCCTGGATGCCCAGGGTGTAGCAGCCGATGTCGCCGCAGGCCACGAGCTCCTTTTTCTTTTTGCCCAGCGTGTGGAAAATGCCGCGGTGCGGGCAGCCGGCGCAGAGCACCGGGGGCCGGGGCGGGGCCTGGAGGTCGCTGTGATACAGCTTGAGGCCCGGAGCGGGCAGAAAGGCCCGGCGGACGATGCTGGCGTCCAACTCACCGAGGACGGGGAGCCGCTCTTTGCCGAGGCAGTCGAAACCCAGAGCCCGCACGGCGGTCTCCAGATAGGGTTCGTTTTCCTCGATGACGTAGATCTTGTCCACGCCGCGGGCGAACGTGGAAATGAGCTTGTGGGGCAAAGGATTGGTGAAACCAAGCTTCAGGTAGGAGACCGTGTCGCCGAACACTTCGCGGGCGTGGAGATAGGAGACGCCGCTGGTGATCACGCCGACTTTCTTGTCCTGGCCCCATTCGATGCGGTTGAGGGGCGAGCGGTTGGCATACTCCTCGGCCGCGACCAGCTTTTCCTCCACGGCCACGTGGCGGAGGCGGGCGTGGGCCGGGAGCATGGCGTTCTTGCGGATATTGCGTTCATAGGGCTTCGGGGGAACCGCCTGCCGTTCGGCCAGGGCCACCAGGCCCTTGGAATGGCAGACCCGGGTGGTCACCCGCAGCAGAACGGGGCTGTCGAACTTTTCGCTGAGTTCGAAGGCCAACTTGGTGAAGTCGAGGCATTCCTGGCTGTCCGAAGGCTCCAGCATCAAGACTTTGGCGATGGGGGCGAAGAGCCGGTTGTCCTGTTCGTTTTGGGAGCTGTGGCAGCCGGGGTCGTCGGCGGTGACCACCACCAGACCCCCCAGAACACCGATATACCCCATGGTGAACAGGGGGTCGGCGGCCACGTTGAGGCCCACGTGCTTCATGGCCGCCAGGGCCCGGGCCCCGCCGATGGCGGCGCCGCTGGCCACTTCCAGGGCGACTTTTTCATTGGCGGACCAGCGGGAATTTATTTCTTTATAGTGTTCCGCTATGTTTTCCAGAATTTCCGTGCTGGGGGTGCCCGGGTAGGCGGCGGCCACCAGACAGCCGGCCTCGTAGGCGCCCCGGGCGATGGCCTCATCGCCGCTCATTATCACTTTACTCATTAATGACCTCCTCAAATGTCATGGCCGCCGGGCGCGTCCTGGCGCGCGGGCGGAGATCGTTTCCTCCGCGGTCCTTTCGGACCCGCTCTTTCATTGTAGACTAAAAACGGTATCGGGGAAACGATTTTCGCCACGCCCGCCGCGCCATCCTTTCGGCGGCGCGGCGTTGACGGCGGTCTGGCTATTTTTTGACTGGATGGTCGTCCAGAGTCCGCCAGGCCGGCTCTTCGGCGTAAATGGCTTCGGAGGCGATGCGATAGCAGCGCTCGGTGGGGGTGACCCCCTCTTTTCTGGATTCTTCCAGGTTGAGGCGGGTGTTGCCGCCGCAGACCCGTTCGATCTTTGTGTAGAGGTAGTCCTGGCTGGCTTCGCCTTGCTTGCTGTATTCCTCAAAAGCGCACATGACGCCGGCCACGTTGTGGAACCACTCGGTCTGGAAGAGGATGCCGCGGGCGGCCAGCAACTTGGCCACCTCGATCTCTTCGTCGGTGCTGGAGGCCTTGAGCTGGTTGTTGCCGGGGCCGAAGAGGGCCTTGCACTTCAACCGGCCCAGGTTCTCCTTGCTGACGATGCCGCCGACGGCCGCCGGGGCCACCAGGTCGACGTCGGCGAAAATCACCTGGTCGGCCGGAACCGCGTTGATTTTCTTCCCGGGATAGGCGGCCAGGAATTTTTCCACCTGCGCTTGGGAAATGTCGGCGATGGTCAGGTCAAGGCCGTCGACTTCGGCGTAATGCTTGGCCAGGTGCCAGCCCACGGCGCCGAGACCCATGACCGCGACCTTCTTGCCGGCCCAGGTGGGGGTGCCATACAGAAAGCGGGCGGCTTCGTTGGAGGCCAGAAAGCAGCCGTAGGCGGTGGGGGTGCCGGACGCGCCCAGGCCGTTGTGGTGGCCCGAGATTTTGAGGGAGAAGCATTTGTTCATGGGCTCGACCATTTCCACCGGATAGCGCATGTCGGGGCCCGGAGCGTCGTGGGTGCGGTCCATGGCGTAGCACAGAAAGCCGAGGTTGGCCAGGTTGTTGAGGTCGAGCTCGTCCTGCTGCACGGTGATCTTGGCCCCGCCCATGGGGAGTTCGCCCGCGAAATTTTTAAAAGCCATGGCCCGGCCCAGATTCATGCCGTCCACCAGCATCTCGATTTCGTCCTCTTCGCGGACGTGGCGGCGCATGGCCCCGATGGTCACGCAGTCGAGGCGGTTGTTGAGCCCCCGGCGCAGGCTGTGGAGGTTGTTGACGAAGCGGATATCCTCTTTTTCCCAATAATAGAAATCCTCCATCAGGTTGCGGCCCTTGGCCATCAGGGCGAGGATCTCTTGAAGATAGGGGGTCAGCCCGTGCTTGGCGAACAGCGCCCGGGTGTCCTGGTCGCCGTAATATTTGGCGCCCGGGGTCAGGAGGTGAAAGGCGGTGAACTTGGTGTTGTACCTGGTCCAGTCGATGTCCCGGTCCCATTCGTGGGCCGCGTAGAGAACGCTTTTGCCAGTGCGCCAATCATACTGGATTTTCAGATTGGTCAGATCCTCGGCTTTCATTAAATCGAAAACGCTGTTCCTCATACTGTCCCTTTCCTTTCTGATGAGTTTCGCTCCCTGGTGGCGCGTGCGGCGCGGTGCCGGCCGGCCGCCGGGTCGTCCGCGCTGGAACCGATGGCGGAAGGCGCCAATAAACCTTCGAATAGGACGGCTTTGACGGTGGCGAAATAGTCACTGTCCGAAAACCGCATCTCCGGGTGCAGGAATCCGCAGGTGGAGCGGGCGATGATCTGGCTGTTGAACATCATGCTGAAGATGCGGGAGAGATATATGGGGTTCAACCGGGGTTGGAAAAGCCCCTGCTTTTGCCCGGCCCGGATCAGGTTGGCCAGGTGCCCGCCCTGATACTTGGCCTCGTGCTCGCTTAAGGCCTGGGTGAATTCGGGGCTGGGGTTGACGCTCTCGCGGCAGGAAATGGCCGACAGGTGGGGGCACAGGGCGTGGATGGTGTCGAGCCGGTCGCAGAGGGCCATCAGTTCCTCTTTGGGGTTGGGGTTCCCGGCCATGATGGTGTTGAGGGCGTCTTCATAGGCGTCGAACTGGGCCCGCAAGATATTGAGGTACAGGCCTTTTTTGCCGGCGAAATAATACGAGATCGTCGAGCAGTTGACGCCCACCCGGTCGCAGATGTCACGCACTGAAACGCCGTCATAGCCGTGTTGGGCAAACAGGGCGGTGGCCACGTCCATTATTTCACGAGCGCGATCTTTGGTTTCAGCGGGCATGGGGCCCCCTTTTCGGTAGTCTGAAAGACGCTGGCCATGCGGAAACGGCGCGCCGGTTGAACTGACGAAAGCCGTGAGCCGCGGCCGCCAACCGGGTGTTGGCGGCCGCGTGGCGGGCGAGGAGGGAAGAGGGCGCGGATTTAGGATCAAACGTTTGATTATTTTTTGCGGCCACTCATATAAAAACAATCATACCGTATATTTTTTCTCATGATTATCTTAGTTTGATAAAAATATTATCATATCGGAGCGGTTCTGTCAAGTTTGGCCAGACGGCCGATTTTCAGTGAAAATTTTTACAATCACAGCTGATTGCCTGGCTGGGCCGGGATCTTTATTCGCGCGGGGATTCGGGGGGCACCCGCGGATAGGCCCTTGGGGGAATTTGTCGCGCGGGGCTGAGAAAAAATTATCACCCGGTCAGCGGCCAGCCGCTCCGCCTTCTTTCGCGCGCCGGGCCGGCGGCCCGCCCGAACAATCGGCCGCCGGCCGAGCCCGGGTCACCGGCGGCGGATCGAACGCGCCACCCAGCTTGCCAATAACAATGACAGGCCGATCAGAAAAGCGCCGTAGACCAGAAAGAGCCATTCGGCCATGTTAAAGCCCCATAAACTCCAGCCGTCCTCACCGCAGAGGGCGGTGGGGGCGAAATGGCCCGGCAGCCATTGATCCAAAGGCAGGCCCAAAGGGTAGCGGACCTCACCGGGGGAACAGATAATGCCCCACGGGGACTCCTCGATCCGGCGATAATTGAGGGCCAGGGCGATGTCCCAGCGGAGCCCCTGGATCATGCCCCAAAAAGCGATGAGATAGCCGGCCAGCTTGAAGGGGAGGCCGGCCGGCCGCACGGCCGCCAGGCTCGCGCCCAGAAATATGACCACCATGGAAAAACGGATATAGACACAGAGTTCGCAGGGGCTGAGTTTTAAAATATTTTGAAAATATATCCAGGAAAACAATTCCAAGGCCAGGGCCAGGCCGCCGCCCAAAAGCCAGATGGGCCGCCGGTCCTGCCAGGCGGCCAGGGCCCCCCAAAAATCGCGTCGCAGGTCGCTGAGTATGTTGAGCGGGCTCATCATGGTTCGGTCCCCTCCTTTCGTCAAAGGTCGGCGGTTTGACGTATGTTCAGGGTAACAACCCCGGCCGGGTTAGTCAAGCGCCTGAGCCGTTGTGGCGGTGAACGCGCCGGTCATTTCCGGCCGGGGCGACGAAGCGCCGGCTTTCCTGGTGAGGCCGTATCCCGGTTGTTTTTCGCCAAGCTGGAGTGTAAGATAAAAAGCAGGTCCTCTTAAGGGTTCCTTAAGGTTCGGGTGATACAAGGAAACCATGGCGGCCGAAAATCGGCCGCCCCTGTCAAGCGTGACCGGAAGGCCGCGCGCCTTGAGAAAGGAGCATCCCATGAGGAAATTCGTATTCACTTTGGTTCTGGCCCCTCTCTTGATGACCCCCGCCCTGGCTCTGGCCGGCGACAACAAACATGAAGCCGGCGGATTTCAAGCCGGCGGAGCCCCATCCGAGAACGCCCGGGCCGTGCCGGGCGGATTCAGCGGCCCGGGCGCCCCGGCGGTCACCGTGGCCGAGGCCCTGAAACTCGGCGACGACGCCTGGGTGACGTTGACCGGCCGTATTGAAAAACAGCTGGGCCATGAGGAATATTCGTTTACCGACGGCACCGGCGCGGTCAGGGTGGAAATTGACGATAAAGTCTGGCGCGGCCTGACTGTGGGGCCGGAGGATGTGGTGGTGATCCAGGGTGAGGTGGACCGGGATTTCACGAAAATGGAAATCGAAGTCAAAAGCATCGCCAAAAAGTGACCGGCCCGGCGTATGCGTGTCCTGATCATTGAGGATGACCGCCTCATCGGCGACGGCCTGATGGTGGGCCTGG
>JAVBTP010000028.1:0-7731 GCA_031556115.1 Candidatus Adiutricaceae bacterium | reverse complement strand
GCCAGGGCTTCCCGCCGACGAAGTCGGCGAGAGGAAAGCAAAGATCGCATTTTTGCTTTCCGGTCCGGAGCTTAAAATGGCGCTGCTTTGAGCGACATTTTAAGCGGTACAAGGTACTAGTACCCCGTAACTTCTTAAGTTACGGGGTACTGGGCTTCAGTGGCCGGGAAGCAACTTCTAAAGTTGCCGGGTTGACAAACCGCGGCCGAGGGCCTGGGCCGCGGCATGACGCACCCATAAAGCCCGGCCGAAATCCCCCTTTCTTTGTGCGGGGTCTTTTGGTATAATGAAACGAATCCAACATCGGTTTTGAGTGACAAGCGGGCTTTGGCGACGGGCTAAGAGTTGGCGGAGGCACTGTAACGGAAGAAGAAGACGCGCTCAAGAGGGTTTGTCTGGGCTTCATTGCGCGTCGTCCCCAAAGGGCAATATCGGGAACCCCACGGGATCGATTCCCGGAGCGGGCGAAGGACCAGAGGAGGTTGGTTTCTCGTTTCTTTATGTTTTGATGGATTGATCGGGGTTGTGCTTGCATGGCTTTAGAGGAAGCCGGCCGGGATAGGCCCGGACCGGCGCAATAATAATCCAATCGAGAGAAGGAGAAAACATGGAAGAACAACAACTCAGCATGATTGAGCAGTTTAACAACTGGCTGGGCGGCGTCGGCGGCTTCGTCTGGGGGCCGTACATGCTTATCCCGCTGCTGTTGGGCGTGGGCGTCATCATGATGATCGGCCTGAAATTCCTGCCGTTCAGAAAACTGGGCTATGCCTTCGGCGTCATGTGGAAAGGCCGCAAGCACGATCCGGAGCACGAAGGCGAGCTTTCGCCGTTCCAGGCCCTGATGACCTCCATGGCCGCCACCGTGGGCACGGGCAACATCGTGGGCGTGGCCACCGCCATCTATTTCGGCGGCCCCGGCGCCGTGTTCTGGATGTGGATCACCGCCCTGTTCGGCATGGCCACCAAATACTGCGAGGCCGTGCTGGCGGTCCACTATCGGGAAGTGACCCCCAACGGCAGCTATGTGGGCGGCACCATGTTTTACATCAAAAACGGCATGGGCCCCAAGTGGAAATGGCTGGCCTTCATCTTCGCCATCTTCGGCGCGGTGGCAAGTTTCGGCATCGGCAACATGACCCAGGCCAATGCCATCACCAGTAACATCGTCAACCTCACCGGCGTCTCGGAATGGGTGATCGCCGTCATTCTGCTGATTCTGTGCCTCGTCGTTCTCGTGGGCGGGGTCAAGCGCATCGGCAACGTGGCCGGCACCCTGGTGCCCGTCATGGCCCTGATCTATATCATCGGCGGCATCTTCAGCCTGATTCTCCACGCCGACCAGGTGCCCGTGGCCTTCGGCCTGATCTTCGGCCACGCCTTCGCCCCGGCCGCGGCTTCCGGCGGCTTTTTGGGGGCCACAGTGGCCATGGCCATCCGCTTCGGCGTGGCCCGGGGCCTCTTCTCCAACGAAGCCGGCCTGGGCAGCGCCCCCATGGCCCACGCCACGGCCATTGTCAAATCCCCCGTGCGTCAGGGCCTCCTGGGCATGATCGACCCCTTCCTGGACACCATCGTGGTGTGCACCATCACCGCCCTGGTCATCCTGACCTCCGGCCACTGGAACGACCCGGCGGTCACCGGCCCGGCCACCCTGACCTCCATGTCTTTCGCCACGGCCCTGCCCGGCACCTGGGGCAGCTACCTGGTGACCATCGGCCTGGTCCTGTTCGCCTTCTCCACCATTCTGGGGTGGTGCGTCTATGGTGAACGCTGCATCATCTACCTGTTCGGCGACAAGGGCGCCCTGCCCTTCCGCGTTTTCTTCAGCCTGATTGTGCCCGTCGGCGCGATGAGCGAACTGACCCTGGTGTGGAACCTGGCCGACCTCTTCAACGGCCTGATGGCCATCCCCAACCTCATCGCCCTGCTGGTGCTCTGCCCCGTGGTTTTCAAACTGACCACCGAGTATTTCAACGGCAACGAATACGACCGCAAATAACATCCAGTGCCCCGTAACTTCTTAAGTTACGGGGCACTGGAGGAAGCCCGCCAGGGCTTCCCGCCGACGAAGTCGGCGGGAGGAAAGCAAAAATCGCATTTTTGCTTTCCGGTCCGGAGCTTAAAATGGCGCGGCTTCGAGCGACATTTTAAGCGGTACAAGGCCCTAGGCGCCGTCAAGCCGACGACTGGCGGCCCGGCCCTTTGACGCCCCCCGATCCGCCGTTTGGCGGATCGGGGGGCGCGGGCGTTTCGGGAATCATTGCGCCGGCAATGAACGTATTCAACCCGTGATTTCGCCAACGCCCAAAACACTGAATTTTGTCGTCCGGGACTGAACATGTCCAGCGGCCGGGTCTATAACGCGCCAGCCCTGGGCCCGATGAAATCTCCCCTTCCTTTATGGGAGATCTTTTGTTATAATCGACGGAAATAAACAGGGTCCCTAGCCATAAACAGCCTTTGACGACGAGCCAAATGTTGACCTGACGCCTTGCTCCGACGAGAGCGTTGTGCCATTTATCTGTCTAGGGATTTTTTATGTTGCGGCGGAAGCCGTGGCGGACCGGGGAGACGTGCTCAAGAGGTTGGTCTGGACCTCATTGAGCGGCGTTTTTTTTAAGATGGCATATTGATTGATCATGTGACTGATGTCCCATAAGGTGAGAAGGAGTTTGTTCCACGGTGTGAGCAGGCGGTTTTCTTCGCTTTTTGACGTTTGGAGTTGAACGGCAACGGATGAAGAAGACGCTCTCGGCAAGGCTTGCCTGTGCCTTTATTGAGAGGGGAGTCTTGAGCATGACTTTTCAACCGATCACGGGAGCGGTTCCCAAAGGGTAAGAAGGAGGATCTTTTCGGGCCTTTGCGTTTTGGCGGGATTGGGGTAGTTCTCGCCTTGCTCTATGAGGGAGTCGACCGGGGCGAACCCGGGGCGACGAAAAAATAATCCAATCAGGAGTAAGGAGAACACATGGGAATCATTGATCAGCTCAACAGCGTGGTTGGGACTTTAGGTGGAATCGTCTGGGGGCCGTATGTGATCATGCCCCTGCTCATCGGCACCGGCATCGTCGTCAACATCGGCCTGGGGTTTATACCCTGGCGGAAGTTGGGCCTGGGTTTGAAGACGATGTGGGCGGGCCGCAAGGCCAAAGAAGGCCATGAGGGGGAACTGACCCCCTGGCAGGCCCTGATGGCCTCTCTGGCCGCCACTGTGGGCACCGGCAACATCGTGGGCGTGGCCACGGCCATTTACTTCGGCGGGCCGGGCGCGGTTTTTTGGATGTGGGTGACCGGCTTTCTGGGCATGGGCACCAAGTTCTGCGAAGCCACCCTGGCTGTCAAATATCGGGAAAAGGCCGAAGACGGCAGCTTCGTCGGCGGGCCCATGTATTACATCAAAAACGGGCTGGGCCCTAAATGGGCCTGGATGGGCACTCTCTTCGCCATCTTCGGCTTTTTCGCCTGCTTCGGCATCGGCAACATGACCCAGGCCAACGGCATCACGGCCAACGTCGTCAAAATGACCGGCCTGGATCCCATGGTGGTGGCCATCATTCTGCTGGTTCTTACCGGGGCGACGCTTCTGGGCGGGGTCCAGCGCATCGGGGCCGTGGCCGGCAGTCTGGTGTCGATCATGTGCAGCATCTATGTCGCCGGCGGGCTGGTCATCCTCGTCCTCCACATCGATAAGCTCCCCGGCGTCTTCGGCCTGATCTTCGGCTCGGCTTTTACCGGCCACGCGGCCACGGGCGGCTTCCTGGGCTCCACCCTGGCCATGGCCATGCGCTTCGGCCTGGCCCGGGGCCTCTTCTCCAACGAGGCGGGTTTAGGCAGTTCGCCCATGGCCCACGCCACGGCCATGGTCAAGCACCCGGTCAAGCAGGGTTTCCTGGGCATGATCGACCCCTTCCTGGACACCATCGTGGTCTGCACCATGACCGCCATGGTCATCCTGGTCTCCGGCGACTGGACGGGCGACAGAAGCGTGGTCAGCAGCGCGGCCGTTCTGACCAACATGGCTTTTGACCATATGCTGCCCGGCGGCGCCGGCGGCTGGCTGGTGACCATCGGCCTGGCCCTCTTCGCCTTCTCCACCATCCTGGGCTGGGGTCTTTATGGCGAACGCTGCGTCACCTACCTCCTCGGCCGCAAAGCCTCCAAGCCCTTCTACATCATCTTCACCCTGGTGGTGCCGGTGGGGGCTCTGTCGGAACTGACCTTCGTGTGGGATTTCTCCGACCTTTTCAACGGTCTGATGGCCATCCCCAACCTTATCGCCGTTCTCCTGCTCAGCCCCGTGGTCTTCAAGCTGACCAGGGAATTCTTCAGCGACCCGAAGAACATGGAGGACTGAGGTAAAAAACCGCCCCGAAAGGGGCGGTTTTAACCAACCGCAACGGGGGCTTCAGGAAACCTGAAGCCCCCGTTTTTGGAGAAAGCCAAACCCTCAGACCACCCGGGTCAGGTTGCGGGCCCGGCCGATTTCCATATTGGCCTCTTCCCTCAGGTTGCGCTCCCAGGCCGCGGTGGCTTCATTGCCGGCCTGCCGGCCGGCCTCCTGGCGCAACTGCCCCATATGGCGATCAGTGGCCGAACCGATTTTGGTATCGGTCATTCCCTGCTGGGTGACCAGTTCCGCCGAATCGCTGTTGATGGCCACAATCGGGCCTCCCTTCCTCCTGAGGTTCAGGCAAAAACGGCCAATGCCGTTTGGCCGTCATTCACAAATCCATATACGCCGGCCCGCATACCCGTTCGCCGTCAAGTCGGCCCTGGGCCCGAGACGCTTTTTCTTCGGAACAAGACGGGCCGGGTCAATGGGCGCTCTTGGCGTAAATATACACCAGCCCCTCAAGGCTGTGGACGTCCCGCAGCACCGCCGGCGACGCGGCCCGAATATCGTCTTGCAGGCGCCCCAGGAGCAGCCCGGCCTGGCCCAGGTCACCCGGGGACGGCAAGTCCCTGGCCCGTTGGTTTTCCAGTGAAACTATCTGGCCAGCGCTCCCCGCGGGGGGGGAAGGCCGGGGGGAAACCGCTTTCAGCACCGAGGCGAAATCAGGTCCCGCCACGGCTTTGGTATTCGGCCCGGCCCGCTCCGGGCCATTTTTCTCCAGCGCCTTTTTCAACGGATTTGGCGTAAATTGATATATTTTCATGGACGCCCGCCTTTCCTTTCCGAAATGGATCCCGACCGTTCACCAGCCGGGGCCGACAGCCCCGCGCGGAACGGCCATCATTCCGGATCAGCTTCAAATACCCGACCGGACGCCTCGTCACGGACGGCCGGCGAAAACCGCGAGATCAGACTAGCGGTCTCAAATAGCTTATCGGAAGGCTTCACGTCAAACTTAAGATCTTTTTCAGATAAACCTCGAGAAAATTTCCAACAACCTTTCCCGAAACGGGATTTTGGCGAAAATCAGCGGCCGGCGCTGGGCGGAGGCAGGAATTGGGCTTTGAGCAGGTCCAATATTTTGTCGCGGACCCCGATGTAATTGGGGCCGTTCAACAAAATGACAAAGCTCAAGGGACGGTCGGGATCTCCGGGCCGTTCCAGATATCCGGCTAACGTTTTTATATCACTCATCGTTCCCGTTTTGCACAGCACCTGGCCGTTGTCGCGGCTGGTGAAAAGATACCGATCCGGCTCCATCACCTCCAGAACCCCGACCATCTGGCGGGCGGTCAGGGTGGTCTGGCGGCTCAGGCCGCTGCCGTCGCCCATGACGATGGGGCTCAAGGCGTGCCGCTGAAAATAGGTGGCCATGACTTTTTGTGATTTTTCCAACGTGGCCGGGGGGCCGTAGACCTGGGCGCCGAGGGCCAGAAAAATCTGATTGGTCATGAAATTATTGGAATATTTCATCAATTCCCGGAGGCTTTCCTCAAGGGTTTGGGATGATTCATGGCGGTAAAAAACTTTTCGCTTGGCCGGGGCCACTTCCCCGGTGATGACTTTTCCCTTGACTTTTATGCCCGCATCTTCAAGATGGGCTTGCAAAAGCTGGCCGGCATGAAGCTCGGCCTGAGCCGGACTTTCGGACAGGCTCAGGCGGAAAGCGCCGGCGCCCTTGGTTTTGGCGGCCATCTCCAACGCCATGGGAGTCAAGGGGATGTGCGGGGCGGCCCGGCTGATTTGACCTTTTTTGTTCTTGGCGAAACTGACTGTGTTAAAATTGACCCCGAAAGCCAGGTTATAGGCGTCATACGCCGAGCGGGTCTGGGTATTGCCGTCCAGGATGAGGTCTCTTTCGAAATAAGAATTGTCGAGATAGATATCCTGAACCTCTTTAAGGCCCCGATCTTGCAGAGCCTTTACCGCCAGGGTCAGTTCTTCCGACACAAGATACGGGTCACCATACCCGATAACCCACAAGTCGTTGTTTTTGGTCAGAAGAAAGTCGGTTTTAAACCGATAGCCGGGGCCTAAAAATTCAAGCGCGGCCCCGGTTGTGACGATCTTTAGTATGGAAGCCGGTACATACGCCTTTTCCGCGTTGTGGGCGTAAAGCTCACGAGCGGGCTGGGGCGCGTGGCTGTCCACCACCAGGACCGCTCCATCGCCCACCAGGGCCAAAAGATTCTGGGGCCAGGGGAGCGAGGCTTTAGAGGCCGACTTTTTTGAACTTTTTTTGGAAGATGGCTGTCCGCCGGCTTTTTTCTTGCTGGATTGAGCCCAGAGATCGGACGGCGCCGCCACGGTGACGCTCAGAAAGACCGCGGCCAGGGCGGCGATGAAAAGGAGACGGAAATGATTATAAAAACGACGTGGTTTCACGGCCGATATGCCTCCAAAGAAATCGTCAGAAATCTATTTATAAAAATTAGCATAAATTGTGCCAGATTATTCCTGATCTTCATCCTGCTTCTGAGCTTAACCGCCTGCGGCTTCCTCGGTTCCAACCGCAGCGGCAAATCCTACGTCATCAACGGCAAACGCTATCATATCCTCGCCTCGGCCGAGGGCTTCAAAGAAAAGGGCCTGGCCTCCTGGTACGGCGAACCGTTCCACGGCCGCAAGACCGCCAGCGGCGAGGTCTATGATATGAACAAGATCTCGGCCGCCCACAAAACCCTTCCCCTGCAAACCTGGGTGGAAGTGCGCAATCTGGAGAACAACAAGAGCCTCACCATGCGGGTCAACGATCGGGGGCCTTTCGTTCGGGGCCGGATCATCGACTTGAGCCGGGCCGCGGCCGAAAAAATCGGCCTGCTGAACGCCGGCGTGGCTCAAGTATCCGTCAAGGCCATCACCGGGGAGCGGGCCCGCCGCCTTTCGGCCTCCGAAGGCCGGGGGCAACCCCCGCGGGTGGCCGCCTCCGGGGAAGACCTCTCGCTCGGCCAAATGGCCGCGGCCGGCCCCTCGACGGCTCCGGCCGCCGGGGGCGAATCCGAAGCGCCCCGGGTGGTCCTGCATACCGGCGCCCAAAAGAAAGGGCCGGCTCAGCCGGGTCGATAAGAACCCACAACCTTCATTATTTTAATACTTTTTTACCTGAAACACAAGACTTCGCCGGCCGGATCGAGATCGCCAAGCGCCTCGACCCGGCCGACGGTTTTTGCCGTTCGCCGTGAAAAAGACGGCGGGCGGCAAATTTTTCCGCGCCCAAAGGCCGGCCGGCCGATTACGATCCGCCGATAACGATCTTGTGATCAACCGATAATTGTTGTACTATAGATCACGCTGTGGGATTTTGGCCTTGGGGGTGTTATGTTGCTGGTCGACCT
>JAVBTP010000056.1:0-5793 GCA_031556115.1 Candidatus Adiutricaceae bacterium | reverse complement strand
CGGTCGCTCCGGCCTCTTGGTGATAGGCGATCCCCCCTCTGGTCAGCCGGGGGACACCTTATTTGCGGGCCAACTCCAGGGCCTGGCCGTGGCTTTCAATGAAATGATAGGCGCTCATGGCCGCGACGGCCCCGTCGGAGGCGGCGGTGACCACCTGCCGCAAAGGCGTGTCGCGAACGTCGCCGGCGGCAAAAATGCCCGGGGTCGCAGTGTCCATATGGGGGCCGGTGACGATCCAGCCGCCTTCGCGCTGCTCCACCTGGCCCGGAGTGAGGAATTCCACATGGGGCGCGGTGCCCACGAACATGAAGACGCCGGCCACGTCCAGCGTGGAGATTTCATTGGTCTTGACGTTCTTGACCCGCACCCGTTCCACCAGGCCGTCTCCCTCGATGGCTTCCACCACCGAATCCCACACAGGCACCAGCTTTTCATTCTTGGCGGCCCGTTCCACAGCCCGACGCTCGGCCCGGAACTGGTCGCGGCGGTGGATGATATAGACCTTTTTCGCGAAACGGGTCAGGTACATGGCCTCTTCCACGGCCGTGTTCCCGCCGCCCACCACGGCCACGGTTTCATCGACGAAGAAGGAGGCGTCGCATACCGCGCAATAGCTGACCCCGGCCCCGATGAATTCGGCTTCGCCCGGACAGCCCAGCTTACGGAAATAGGCCCCGGTGGCGATGATGATGGCCTCGGCTTCGATTTCGCCGGCCGAGGTGACCACGACACGGCGGCCGCCCTCGATTTTGATCTGCTGGATGTCGGCGGTCAGGAATTCGGTTTTGAAATGCTCGGCGTGCTTGCGGAAGCTTTCGCCGAGGTCCAGGCCGGTGGAGTGGATGACCCCAGGCCAATTTTCGATTTCATCGGTGATCCTGATCTGGCCGCCGGGGGCGCCCTTCTCAATGACCAACGTGTCCAACCCCGCCCGGCGGCCATACACCGCCGCCGTCAATCCCGCCGGACCCGCCCCTAAAATTACCAGTTCGCGTTTTTGCATAGTTACTGCCCCCAGAAAATATGATAAGAGTCAAGCCTTGAAAAAACAACCCGGGCCTGCGGGCTCGTCAGCTCTCGCTCAAGGCCCGGAGTAAAAGCTCCCGATCGATATAAGCGGCGTCCCGAGCTTCCTGTTCGGTGAAGGCATGGCTCCCCAAGACCTCCACCCGTTCCCGAGCCCGCTCTAAAATCTGTATGCCCCCGACATCGTATTGCCGATCGTTTTTCTTCAGAATCAGGGACCGGTAGGGGGCCCTGATCAGCGGCACATTGGGCGGCAGGGGCGCCGACACCAAGGTATACCCCGACTGGGTGAGCTCCAGGGCGGCCTGGAACACCGCGCCCAGCCCCGACTCCGCCACCGCCTGAACCGGCGGGCCATCGTGGGCCTGGATAACCAGAGGGTTGTTCGTGAGCACAAGTTTTTCGGTCATGAATTCATCTTTATTGGTTTTTTATCCGGGCCGCCCTGAAAAAGGAACAGCGATGCCGTCCCTTTTCTTTCGCCCCGGCCCGCCATACCGGCGGACTCGACAGCGTGAAAAGTCTTCAGGTCATCCCCGAGGAATCGAAGGCTATTTTCAGATTGTTGGTGAAAAAAATGACAGGCACAACCTCTCCTCGTCGGATATGGTGCTCTGTCACTGGCGGGCGCCGGTTTCAGAGGGCGTCCGGTCATGCTCCTTGGACCTGAGAGTTTCGGTCGCCCTTGCCCCTTCGGTGGCGGCGTTTCGCTTTCGCCGCGCTCTCGCATGACCTTCAATCGCTGATTGATAAACGCTCTGCTCTTCTTTACGATAGCGGTTTCATTATGGCAAAAAAATCGGCCGACTTCAAGCTTTATTTCAGGATCGGCGCGGCCCGGGCCTGTCCGCCGGCAATATGCTGAAATCAAATAATATTATTCCGCCGATAGGCGGAGAGAGCTCGGAGCCCCAATTTTTCTGGTCAGCCGCCCGTAAATGGAAAATGCAAACCAGCGGGTCCCGGCCGAAGCCGGAACCCGCGCCTGAAGCCAGGTTTATTCTTTTTCGAAGACGGTTTGCTCCTCAATGGAGGTCTGCATGGCCTTGAAGGCCCGTTCCAGCAGTTCCCGCCGCACGGCCTGGTCGGCCTCGGCGCCCTGGTCGGAATCCCCCACCGGATGGGGTATGGCCACCCCGGGGACGATCCGGTTGGAGCCCACGGTGAGCATGATGGGGACGATGGTGGCGATCTGCACCACGGGAATGCCGGCCACCCGTTCAATTTCGCGAGTCATCGATGCGCCGCATCGAGTACAGGTCCCTCAGGTGGAGGTGAGGATCGCCGCGGACACGCCGGCTTTCCTCAACTCCTCTCCGATTTCCTGCCCGAAGCGTTCGGCGTGGGCCACCGAGGTGCCCGTGCCGGTGGTGGCGTAGAAGGTGGGGTGGAGCTTGGCGTACACCCCTTCCTCTTCCAGCTTCCGCATCACATCCAGGGGCACGACCACGTCGGGGTCGAGGTTGGCCCAGTGCCGGTCATAGCCGCCGTGGATGGATTCGTAATTTTCCGGAGTCATGTCCTTGAGTTTGGAAATATCATAGGCCCCGAACGATTCGGCCGAGGAGACCCGGATATGGTCGGGGTTGCCCAAGGGCACCACCCCGCCCGAGGTGATCAGGGCGATGGTGGCCTTTTTCATGTCCTTGACGGGCGCGGCCGGGGGAATGCGCTTGAAGACCGGCATTTCATATTCGGTCTTGAAATCCTGTTGGCGCAGACGGGCCAGAGCCATTTCCACGGCCCGCTCGGCGCCGTTGACCGGCCTGAAGAAGCTCTTGCGGATGCCGCGGGAGAAATAACCTTCCTCGGCGGCGCTGCCCATGGGCTCCTTTTTCCCCAGCTTCAGGGCCAGGGCGGCCATCTTCGGCAGGGCCTCCTTCATGCCTTTGGCGCTGTCCGGGGTGGGGACGATGTAGGCGTATTTGCGGTACAGGTCGAGCCCCGGGTTTTCATGATACATGCCGGAAACCGCGGGGATGCCCAGCTTGGCGGTGACGCCCTGGCAGACGTTGCCGCAGGCCACGCCGTAACGGCCGGCGTTGAAGGCCGGGCCGGCGATCAGGACGTCGGGCTTGAAGCCTTCGATCAGCCTGACCACCTCGGCCTGGGCCGCTTCCATGTTTTCACCGTAAAAGCTGTCGCCGCAGATGACCGTGCCCACCACTTCGGCCTGGCCGCCGAAAAGGCGTTGCAGTTCCAGGCCGGGGCCCACGGCCCCGGCCACGGCTTCGGGCTTCCAGTCGGCCTTGTCCTCGCCGCCCTTGCCCGCGTAAAACTGATTGATGTAATGAACCACTCGCATAGTCGCCATACTCCTTTATACCCAGTCGCAGCCGATGCGGCTGAACCCCAGTTCGCAGGTGGAGCCGATGATGGACTGCAATTCAACATACATGGAACCATCGGGACGCAGGCTTTCAGCCGCGCCGCCGGACAGCAGCGCAATGGCCTCGGGCTCGCCGATGACTTTTTTCATGGCCGGCACTTCCACCATCTCGTTGACGTTGCCGGTGGAGATGAAGGACACCAGTTCGGGCGTGGCGTCGGCCAAGCCCTGGCTGGCCCCGTCGGTGCCGGCGGCTTCATCGGAAATCAGGACCGTGACGATGCCCCGGCTCTCCATGTTCTTGGCGTTGAGGCACAGGTCGGTGTCGGGATTGCCATACCCTTCTTCGCTGACGATGACCGCGTCCGCGCCCAATTCCACGGCCAGGGCGGTGTTCATCATCGAGGCCCGGAACTTGCCTTCCAGCACCGTGCTCTCCACGGTGGGGACCATGCCGAGGAAGTTGAGATCCGTGCCGTGGCGGGCATAGAGGGCCCGCACCACGGGGTTGTTGAGGTGGTGATACGTCGTGTTCTTGTCGCAGGCCGACACGCAGTTGCCCGACACCAGAGCCCCGTCCAGGGTCTCGTTGGGGTGCAGGAGAGTCGGGAGGCTGGGTTTGAGGTCCGTGGCATAGACATAGGTGTCGTGCAAAAGCCCCTGGGTGATGGACATCATCACGTAGAGCACTTTGGGCAGGTCGGGGAACTTTTTGCCCTCCTCCGCCACGGTGCCTTTTTCGAAGACCACCACTTCGTCGGGCTTATGATTTTTGCAGGAATCGGCCAGATAGACCGCCAGTTTCAGGCCGGCCTCCCGAATGGCCGCTTCATAGGCGTGGGGATCCAGCCCGTCGACGGGCCGGCAGACCAGCACCACGTTATAGGTTTCGGAAAACGGGGTGTAGGCCGCCCCGGGCCCGGACATGTCGATGAAGCCTTCCTGAAAGGCCACGATGGGCCCGCCGGTGACGACGCAGGCGCCGTCCAGAACAAAGGTGGAGCCTTCGCCCACCCGGCCCATGGGGGCCACGTATCCGGGAAAATATCCTTTGCCGCCGTCCAGCTTGACCCGCGGTTCAATGGCGTCTTTCACCGGAATGATCCGGGTGCTGTCACCCGGGCTGGCCAATTCCAGATCCAGGGCCGCGAAACGGTGGTCCTGGGACAGATGCTTCAACGCGGCCGCCTTGTCAATATGCAAGGTGCCGTTTTCCAGCCGCGTGGGCCCGCCAAAGGCCAGGGCCTTTACTTTGGCTTTATGCAACTCAAGTCTCATCGTGATCGAGCCTCCTTTATATGCTGCGGGGAACTGTGTTAAATCCGGGGCGGGTCGACGATCATTTTCGCCCCGAAAGGTAATTGATCTCTCCTTGCTTTATGTATCCACCAGGAAAAGAGCAAAAGACGGGCCATCTCGGCGGCCCGGACAACGGCGGAAACGGCGCGGCCCTCCGGCGGTGAGGCTCGGGCGCCCCGACCGGCCTGAAAAAAAAGGGGAGGAGCGCCGGCCCGCAAAACGAATTTTTTTCGATTTAAAAATGACCGCGGTATTGATCCGATTTTAAACGAAAAAAATTGATTATAATATAAAATATCAATCATTGAAATAAAATTTGATTATATTAACCGCCACCGCTACCAGACGGCTTTTACCGGGCGGGTTCGCTTATAGCCTTGGCATACTCCGGCCCAAGTGACGGAGGCTCCGCCGCGGGTCTTTATTTCCCGGATTGAAAGGGAAAAAAATAAAAAACATTTTATTTTTTGTCGGTTTGCTGTAAAATAATTTTTATGAATTCTATTTCAGCTATTTTTTCTCTTTATTTTATAATCACACGGTGAATTACCATGTCGCCCTGGCCCTTTAAAACCCTGGATCAACAACTGGTCGCCCAACTGTATGACGACTATCACGAAGGGGTCTTCATCCTCGACAGCGAGGGTAAAATCGTCTATTATAACAAGATGATGGCTCAGATGGACGGCTACGCCCAGTTTGACGTGCCCGGCCGGCGCTTTGTCGATATCTACAACCTGACGGAAAAGAACTCGGTTTCCCTGTCGTGCCTGACCAACCAGGCCCCGGTGAAAAACCGCTGCGTCTACTATCGCACCAGCCTGGGCACCCTGGTCAACGCCTATTGCAACTCCTACCCCTTTTTTGAAGACGGCCAGCTGGCCGGGGCGCTGTGCTTCAGCCTGGATTTCAACCTGGCCAGCGCCGCCCTCGAGGACCTGACCCGCAGCTATATGGCCGTGCAATACGGGCCCGGGAAAAAAGGCGAAGCCGTTCTGGACGCCCCCAACACCTTTGCCCACCTCGCCGGCCGGTCCGGCGTGTTCCAGGAGGCCGTGGAAAAAGCCAAGGTGGCCGCCCAGCACGACATGCCCATCATGTTGGTGGGGGAGACCGGCTCCGGCAAGGAACTGTTCGCC
>JAVBTP010000234.1:0-3991 GCA_031556115.1 Candidatus Adiutricaceae bacterium | reverse complement strand
GAACACCGGCATCCAGCGCAGTTCGGCCACTCCCTTCGGGGCCAGCACCACCACGTCTCCGGCCGGCAAGTTTTCCAAGGGCCAGAGCACGTGGAAGAAGAACATGCCGGCCATTGCCGCGGCCCACAACATTCCTTATGTGGCCACGGCCAGCCCGGCCTTCCATCTGGACCTGATGAACAAGATCCGCCGGGCCGCGGCCATTCCCGGGCCGGCCTACATCCATGTCTACGCCCCCTGCCCCACCGGCTGGCGCATGAAGGCCGAACTGTCGGTGGAGAGCTCCCGCCTGGCGGTCAACAGCCGGGTGTTTCCGCTCTATGAAATCATCGACGGGCAGTATGTCATCAACAAGAAGATCGACAAGCCCATTCCGCTGGAGGACTACCTCAAGCCTCAGGGCCGCTTCAAGCACCTGACCCCCGAGGACATCGCCCAGATCAGCGAACGGATCAACCGCGACTACGAGCATCTGGTGCACCTCTCTGAAACTTTCACCGGGCCCCTGTTCTAAGCCTCTGGTGAAAAACCGACCGGCCCCCCTGAGGGTTTTCTTTCAGGGGGGTTTTTTGTATACTGTTTTCAGGGTGCGATTTTTGTCCAAGGCCTCAGGAGTTGTCATGAAATACGATTTCGACCGGATTGTTCCCCGACATAACACCGACTGCGCCAAATATGATTGCGCCGTGAAGACGGGCAAGCCCGCCGACGTCATTCCCCTGTGGGTGGCCGACATGGACTTTCCCGCTCCCCAGGAGGTCATCGACCGTCTGGTGGAGGCGGCCCGCCACGGCATTTTCGGCTATGCCGAGGTCGGTGAGGGCTATTTCCAGGCCGTGGCCGATTGGTTCCGCCGCCGTTTCGATTTCCACCCCGAACCCCAATGGCTGGTCACCACTCCGGGGGTGGTTTTCGCCGTGGCCACGGCCATCCGGGGCCTGACCGAACCGGGCGGGGCCGTCCTGATTCAGGAACCGGTCTACCACCCGTTCGCCAGGATGGTCCAGGCCAACGGCCGGCAAGTGGTCAACAACGCCCTGACCGCCCGGTCGGGAAAGTACGGCCTCGACCTGGCCGATTTCGAGCGGCAAATAGTCGACCATAAAGTCCGCCTGTTCATTCTCTGCAGCCCCCACAACCCGGTGGGCCGGGTGTGGACCGAGGCGGAACTGACCGCCCTGGGGGAGATCTGCCTCCGCCACGGCTGCCTGGTCCTGGCCGACGAAATCCACTGCGATTTTGTGCGTCCGGGGCATCGGCATCGGGGCTTCGCCTCCCTGTCGCCGGATTTCGCCCAAATCTCGGTCACGGCCACCGCCCCCAGCAAGACCTTCAACCTGGCCGGGCTTCAGGCGGCCAACATCTTTATCCCCAACCCGGCACTGCGGAAAAAATTTCAGAAGGCCAAGGCTGAAACCGGCTATGGCGAACTGAACAACATGGGCCTGGCCGCCGGCCGGGCGGCCTATGAGCACGGCCAGGATTGGCTGGAACAGCTCCTGGCCTATCTGGAAGGCAACCTGGCCCTGGTGAAACAGGCCCTGGCCGCGTTTTCCCAAATCAAGGTGGTGGAGCCCGAAGGCACGTATCTCTTGTGGCTGGACCTGCGCGGGCTGGGTCTTTCCGATGGGGCCCTGGACGATTTGCTGACTTATCGGGCCCGGCTGTGGCTGGATGAAGGCCAAAAATTCGGCGAAGCCGGCCGGGGCTTTTACCGCCTCAACCTGGCCTGTCCCCGGCCCGTGCTGGAAGAGGCCATGCGGCGGCTCAAAGAGGCTTTGGGAACGCTCTGAGCGGCTTCTTGATTTGCCGCGTGAAACACGGTATAGTCGCTCACTGAATCAGCTACCGGACGATTGGGTGAGTATACCGGGTATTTTTGAATTTTTTCATCAGGTAGGCATGGCCCGCAAATCAAAGAAATCCTTCAACCCCGACACTCTTTCCAGCGCTCCGCGCGACCCGGCCCCTGGTTTTTTCGGGTCAAGCGGGGAAAGCGATTCCGGGCGACGGGCGGCGGAATGTTCCACGCGCGCTTTTGGCGGCCAACAGCGGACTTTTCGCTGATGCCCGGCCCGAGCCAAGCGCCCGACGTTCGCGCCTATCGGCCCGACATCGACGGCCTTCGGGCGGTGGCGGTGTTGTCGGTCATCTTTTACCACCTGGGCTCCGGTTGGTTTTCCGGAGGCTATGTGGGTGTGGATGTTTTTTTCGTCATCTCCGGCTACCTGGTCTGCGGCTGGCTTTTGCAGCGGGAATCGTTGACCCGATCCATTCTTCTGGATTTTTACGCCAGAAGGGCCAGGCGAATACTGCCGGCTTTTCTGGCCATGCTGCTGGGTTCGACCCTTTTTTTCTATCTGACCTCAGCCCCCCTTCTGGATCCCGACATGATCAGGGCGGCGCGCGCGGCCCTGTTTTACATTGCCAACTTCTTCCTCATGCGGTCCGATTATTTCGGGCTGGACCCGGCCCAGCAGCCGTTCCTGCACCTGTGGTCCCTGGGCGTGGAAGAACAGTTCTATATTTTCGTCCCCCTCTTTTTGATCGCGGCGGCCTGGTTTTTCAAAAATAAACGGCTGGCGGCGCTCTGGGGGTTGGCGTTTTTTTCTCTCGCCCTTTGCCTGGGGTATGTCCTTACCGGGCGCATGAGCGAGGCCTTTTATCTGCCCCAGACCAGGGTCTGGGAATTTCTGGCCGGGGCTTTTCTGGCCTCCGGTCTGGCGCCCCGCCCCGGTCCGCGAACAGCCGGAGCCTGGGGCGGGGTGGGCCTGTTATTCATTATCGCCCCGGTGCTTGGGTATCAGGAGCACCTGTCCTGGCCCTTCGCCTTTCCCGGCCTGTCGGCCCTGCCGCCGGTTCTGGGGACTTGCTTCTGCATCCATGCGGGTCTTTCGGCCTCTCCTTCGGGGCCGACCCGTCTTTTAAGCCACCCCGCGCTGGTTTTTACCGGCCTGATATCATATTCCCTCTACCTCTGGCATTACCCGGTGATCGTGGCTCAGCGGTTTTGGGGGTATACGAGCCACCCCTTGATTTTATTGGGTATCATGTATGCCCTGGCGATTTTGAGTTGGGTTTTGGTGGAAAAGCCCACCCGCCGCCTCAAATGGCCCGCCCCCAAAATCCTGTCCGCAAGTCTGGCGGCCATGCTGATTTCTTTGGCCGCGCTGACCCCAGTTTTGCAGGGAGTTAAAACCCGTTCCAAAGAATACGCCGCTCTCAAAGAGGCGGCGATGGAGAGTTTTCAATATCACCTTTGTCACTTGGGTTCATTGGCGGAAATTGAAAGCCCCGACCTCAGCCGTTGCGTGGCTCCCGCCCCAGGAAAGAACTATCTCTTAATCGGCGACAGCCACGCCGCCCATTTATACGGCGGCCTGAACTCCGAAATCGACGGAATGACGTTTCACCAATTCACTTTTTCCTCATGCCTGCCCCTTTTGGATCATCCGCTCGACGAACTGGGCGACGCGGACAAACAGGAAGGCTGCGCCAGGGCGCGGGAGCGATGGTTTCAAGAACTTGTGCCCAGCCGGCAATACCAGGGGGTGATCCTGGCCGGCAAGTGGTTTTTCCCGCCCAATTCGGAATCAACGCTGGACCAAACTCTGGAATACGTCAAACAATACGGGCTCGAGGTCATTGTAATCGGCCCGCAGATCACCTACAGCATGCCCCTGTCCAAGGTGCTCCGGACGGGTGACAATGAGGCCACGGTGCGGCGCTATCGGATACTGCCGGTGGAGATGGATCAGGTCTTGCGGACCAAGGCCGAACAGCACGGAGCGCGCTATATTTCCCCGATAGACGCCTTGTGCGCCAACGGCGGCTGCGCCTATGAAACCGCTGCGGGCGTTCCCCTGACCTATGACTTCAGCCATTTGACTTCCGAGGGATCAAAATTTTTCGCCGACCGGATCAAACCCAGATTGACGCCCAAGCCGGAACCGCCAACCGCACTTGACAGCCCCGAGGCAAAAAAGTAGTA
>JAVBTP010000138.1:0-3345 GCA_031556115.1 Candidatus Adiutricaceae bacterium | reverse complement strand
ATCATGAGCGCGGTGACCACCTGTGACTGGAAAAACGCGCGCATCAACATCATAGACACCCCCGGCCACGTGGATTTCACCATCGAAGTGGAGCGCAGCCTCAGAGTGCTGGACGGGGCGGTGGGCGTCTTCTGCGCGGTGGGCGGGGTCCAGCCCCAGTCGGAAACCGTCTGGCGGCAGGCGGACCGCTACGGCGTACCCAAACTGGTCTTTGTCAACAAAATTGACCGGATCGGGGCCGACTTCGACCGGGTGATGGAACAACTCAAGGAAAAGCTGGGCGCCCGCCCTCTGGTGTTGACCCGCCCCTGGGGCCAGGAGGAAAAATTCAAGGGCGTCATCGATGTTTTGCGGGAAAAGCTCTATGTCTGGACCGAGGATACTCTGGGCGCCGAGATGTCTGAACTGGACCCGCCGGCCGAATTGACCGCCGCAGTGGCCGAGGCCCGGGCCATCCTTCTGGAGGCGGTGGCCGAAACCGATGACCAGATCATGGAAGACTATCTGGAAGGTCGGGAAATCAGCGAGGCCGACCTCAAAGCGGCCATCCGCCGGGCCACGGCGGAACTGAAGCTGACCCCGGTTTTTTGTGGCGCGGCCCTGCGCAACAAGGGCGTCCAGCCCCTTCTGGACGGGATTGTGGACTACCTGCCGTCCCCCAACGACGCCCACCACCTCACCGTTCAGGATCTGAAAGGCCGGCCGGTGGACATAGAACTGAGGGAAAAAGCCCCCCTGGCCGGTCTGGTCTTTAAAATCCAGATGATGGAACAGGGGCGAAAAATGAGTTTCGTCCGTATCTACAGCGGAAAGCTGGCCGAAGGCGACGACGTTCTGACCCCCCGCACCGGGCAGAAGGACAAAATCAGCCGTATCCTGAGGATCCACGCGGCCAAGCGTGACCGCATCCCCGAGGCCAAGGCCGGCGACCTGGTGGGCGTGGTGGGCCTGCGCTCCGCCGTCACCGGCGACACCATCACCGATCCGGCCCGGCCGGTGCTCCTGGAATCCATCGAGGCGGCCGACCCGGTCATCTCCATCGCTCTGGAGCCGGAAAACTCTGGTGATATCGATAAATTAACTGAAACACTGAACAAATTGGCCGAAGAAGACCCCACCTTCCGGACCCGGGTGGATGGGGAAACCGGCCAGACCATCATCTCCGGCATGGGTGAGCTGCATCTGGAGGTTCTGACGCAACGCCTGAGCCGGGAGTTCTTTTTGAACGTGCGGGTCGGCAAGCCCCAGGTGGTCTATCGTGAAACCCTGACCCGCCCGGCCACGGGCGAAGGGCTTTTCGACCGTGAACTGGCCGGGGTGCCCCACCGGATCGGCGCCACGGTCAAGGTCGCGCCCCTTTCCCGCGGTCAGGGGTATCGGGCCGTCAATCTTCTGAAACCGGAAGCCGCCCAGGCCCCGCCGGAAAACCTGGTGGAAGCGGCCATGAGTACTCTGGCCGAGGGCGAAAACTCCGGCCCGGTCCTCGGCTATCCGCTTTTGGATGCGGAGGCGGCCCTCGAGAAACTGACCCTGGGCGAAGGCGAAGACAGCGAAGTGGCTGTCCGCATGGCGGTCAGCCAGGCGTTGCGGTCCGCCCTGGCCGGAGGGGGGCCGACCCTGATGGAGCCGTTCATGCGCCTGGAAATCACCACCCCCGATGAGTTCATGGGGGAAATCATCGGCGATTTGTCCTCGCGCCTCGGGCGGGTGGAGGAAATCACCCCCCACAGCGGCTTTAAAGTGCTCACCGCCGTGGCCCCCATGAGTGAGCTCTTTGGCTATTCCACCGCCATCCGATCCCAGACCCAGGGACGGGGGGCGTTCTCCATGCAGTTTTCCCATTATGACGTGGTGGAGAGGAAGCAAGGGTAAGCAAGTAAGTAAGGATGGCTTGATTTTTTGATACTTCGGGGATACCATGAGCCTTAGTCCGTTTTCCCGTATCGGGAAGGCGACCATGCGGAGACCGGCGGACAGCCGGCGCCGGAGCAGCCCCCAAACGCAGTGGAAGTCGTGAAACCCAAGCGTAAACTGACCCAGATCTTTTCTCTGATGCTTTCCAGCGTGTCGCTGGTATCCATCCTGTTGATCGGGACCTTGTGGATCAGTTTCGAGACCACCCGGTCGGCCGAGGAAAGCCAAAGAATCAGACGGGAATTCGTGGCCGCCCACGAAACCGGCATCAGCCTGGAAACCAACCGTATCTGCGACTACATGGAAGCCCAGCGGCAGGCCAGCGTCATCAAATTCCTCAAGTCCCTCAAAGATAAAGTTTATGAAGCCCACGATCTGGCCCTGGCCATCAGCCAAACCCCGGGGGCCAAGGCCGACCAGGGTCTGGCCCGGGAAATGCTCCTGGCCGGCCTCAAAGGCATCAGTTTCAACCAGGAACGCGACCGCTTCTTCGTCTCCACCTTTTCCGGCCAGGAACTTCTAAGCCCTGGCGAAGTCGGGTATGAGGACCTGGATATCCAGAACACCGCCACCTCCGACTACTCCAGCCCCGCCGCCTTTATGGAGGTGATCGACAGCCTCGAACGGATCAAAGAAGGCTTTTTCCGCTATAACCTGATCCGGAGTTTCCGCGCCATCGGCGAGGAAACCGAAACCCAGATGGCTTTTTTGAAAACGTTCGAGCCCTACGGCTGGATCATCGGCACCAGCGAATATCAGGAAACCTGGCTCCGCGACGTGCAGCGGGAACTGCGCGACTGGGCCGCGGCCCTGACCCTGCCGAACGACAATTACCTGATGATCGTCAACTATAACGGCGACATCATCTTTTCACCCGAACCCGAACTTCGGGACCGCAACGTCTTCACCCTGCGCGACAACCCGGCCCTCCAACGGGTGATGGCCCAAATCATCCGCGGCGCCAAAGACCACAACAAAGATTTCGTCCGCTACAGCCCGGCCGATCCCGAAGCCGGCCCGGCCAACGAGCGGATCGGATTTTACCGATCCATCCCGGCCTGGCACTGGGTGGTGGTCACCTGGGTTCATTTTCGGGATCTGGAAACGGTCATGTCCGAGCGCCAGATGGTCCTGGCCCAAAACGTCCGGTCCCAGATCACCAAAATCATCATTATTTCCGCCTCCATGCTCCTGATCATCATGGTGCTGTCCAGGGTGCTTTCGGCCTTGGCCACCCGCAGTTTCGCGGCTTTTTTCCGTTTCTTTGAACACGCCTCCACGTCCTCGACGGAAATCAATCCCGACGATCAGCCTTTTGAGGAATTCGCCCGGCTGGCCTTGGCCGCCAACAATATGATCAATCAGCGCAAACTGGCGAAAAACCTGTTACGGGAAAGCGAGCTGAAGTTCAAGACCATTTTTGACGTCTCC
>JAVBTP010000080.1:0-6035 GCA_031556115.1 Candidatus Adiutricaceae bacterium | reverse complement strand
GCTGATGTGCTTGTCCAGGTAGTTGGTCAGGAGATCGTCCATCAGGCCCCTGGCCTCGATGTCCTTCTTGGGCAAAAAGTATTCCCGGATGTCGGAGATGTGGGCCCGGCCCTTATCGTCCTCGGGATCCCCGCCCTCGTGCTTGGCCGCGATGTTGGGGACGACGCGGGCCAATTCCACCAGCTCGTTCCGGCGTAGGTATGGCTGGCGGACGATGCCCATATAGGGCTCGGTGATGTGGTGCTCGAACCGGACCACCTTGGTGAGGCCCAGGGCCGCGCGGATGTCGTTGGCCGTGAAGATGGTTTCATTGTCCACCGAGTTGGAGAGGTTGAAACCGATGAGGCTGGTGGTGCCGTCGGGCCGGCTGAGGAGCTTGGCCTGGGCCAGGGCCTGGAAGATGGCCCAGGGGTTGTCGATGCCGTAGAAGACCGAGATCTTGAATTCGTTGTCCACGCCGAGCTTGTGGAGCCACTCGCCGATCAAAATGGTGCCGGCGTTGACGTTCAACACCTGGCGGATGCCGCAGGTGGTGTAATATTTCAGAAATTCCTCGACCCACTTCAGGGGGTACTGGTTGGGCTGGCCGATGCCCGTGAAATGGCCCAGGATGCTGTCGGTGGAAAACAGCCCGCTGAGGTGGACGTTGGAGCCGTCGGTGCCCTTGGTGTCCAATGTTTCGCAATACGTGGCGCCGATGATCTGCATGGCCAGGGCGGTGGCGCAGAGGTCGCCCTGATCCTGGCTCTGTTCGGCCATGTTCCGCACCCGGATGACCCGGCCGGGCATGAGCTCTTTTTTCTCGATGGCCCGTCTGGCTTCGGCGATGATCCAGGGAAAGAACTGCATGGCGCTGATTTCCATGGTGACGGCGTTTTCCATGTTCAGCTTGGCGCTGTCGACCCCCCGCGCGGCGCAATAGTCCTTGAGGCTGACAAAGGCTTTGTTGGCGGCCTGTTCCTCGAGCCATTCGATGTCGGCCAGGTAGGGGGAATTGATTTCCTTTAATCTGGCTTTGAGGTGTTCGGGCCGGCGCGCTTCCTCGGCCTGGCGGTTGATGGCCTCGGGCCCGCCGAATTTCTCCACCGTTTCCAATAGACCGTTGACCACCTTCAGGTCGGGGTTCATTATCAAATCATTCAACTCGGTCAGGCGGGCCGGGTCGATGGTCAAGAGTTTACGTAAATCAGACATGGGGTCTCCTCTCCAGTTGGTCCGGGCGCGGCCCGGTGTGGTAGTGTCCGCGCGGGCGCGGCTCAGGGCGAACCTCCGGAACGCGGCGGCCGGAGGCCGTCGCCGGAGGCGGCGCCGGGGCCGTCAGGAGGCGGCCTCGGCGATGGGTTTCCTCTTCAGGTAAGGGAAGAGGGGGGTGGGGTTAGTATGAAGGCCAGGTCGGGGTCGGGGTCTGGGCCAGGTTTTCCGGATCGACCGCGGTGATGGAATAGCCGCCGGTGCGCCGATAATTTTCGTGAAACTCGGCCACCTTGTCGCGATCAAGCTCCACCCCCAGGCCGGGGCCTTCGGGCGGGTAAATGGCCCCGTTTTCCAGCCTGACCCGCCGGGTGATGTAGTCGTCGTCAAACCAGTCGTACATCTGCTGGCTGGAGGCCACCAGGTTGGGAATGGTCACGGCCACATGGGCGAAGCAGGCCTGGGACACGCCCAGTTCGGCGCAGGAATGGATGGCCGCCGGCAGGCCCGCGGCCTCGGCCACGATGGCCGATTTCTTGCAACCCAGAACGCCCCAGCTCATGCGGGGCTCGATGCAGATGATGTCGGCCGCGCCGGCCTTGACCACGTTCATGGCCTCGCGGAAATTCCAGGCGCTTTCGTGGGCGATGATCTTGGTGGCCGTGTGGCGGCGGACATAGGCCAGGTCGTCGAGGTTGTAACACTGGACGGGCTGCTCGGCCAGGTCGATGCGGAATTTCTCCAGGCGCTTGAGAAGCGATACGGCGAAACCGGGAGAGAGAGTCTGGTTGAAATCCACCCAGAGGTCGACGTCATAGCCGATGGCCCCGCGGACGGCCTCCACGGCCCGGCAGAGATGGTCGATGTTGCTGTATTTCAGATAGATGGTCTTAAAGCCCAGGGCCACGTTTTCGGCCGCCTCCCGGGCCATCCGGTCCGGCGTGTCATAGTGCACAGAGTGCATGCAGTCGAAGCCGGGCCGAACCCGCCCGCCGAGGAGGTTGTAAAGAGGCTGGCCGGCGGCCTTGCCCACGATATCCCACAGGGCCATTTCCACCCCGCCCAGGGCGTAGCCGGCGTAGTGGCGGCCGAACACCCAGCCGCCCAGGCCCTCTATTTTGTTTAAAAGGCGTTCGGTGTCAAAGGGGCTTTCGTTCAGAAGCAGCGGCTTGACGCCCTGGATGAAGGTTTCGCACCCCGACGGCGGCCAGGGCAGGCACACGCTTTCCCCCAGGCCGGTCAAGCCCTCATCGGTCTCTATTTCCACCAGGACCGCGCTGATGCCTTCCCATTTGCCATAAGGCCAATACGTGGCTTTTTTAAACGGCACGGACATCAGGGTGGTTTTCAGGTCGGTTATTTTCATTCGATCACCTCGTCAGTGCCTTCCAGATACTTGATTTGGGCCGGCCGGCCGAGGCTCGAGCCGCCGAACCACTTCAGTTACGGCCACCACAGGGCCTTGATGATGGAGACGATGGCCCCCGCCGCCAGCAGCATGGTGGGATAGCCCACCACCACCGAGAGCATTTTGACCCCGTTGATGCCTTCGGCGAAACTGACCGTGATCAGGCCCATCAGACCCAGGATCAGGCCCCACATGATCTTCATGGCGGCCGGGGGCTCGCCGGTGTAGTTTCTGGGCAGCCGGCAGCTCAGCGTGGAGACGGTGGTGGTCATGCCGTTGGCCAAAGTGATGAAGGAGACGGCGATGAGCACCAAAAAGATGATCTTGATCAGCATGGCCGCGGGGAGCTGGTTGAAGAACATGAAGACCGCGCTCTCCACGCCGTTGGACTGGATGTTGGCCCACAGGTCGACGCCGCCCTTGAGCTGGAGGTCGATGGAAAAGCCGCCAAAGATGGCGAACCAGGTCATGCCGAAGCAGGCCGGGGCGATCATGTTGACGGCCACGAATTCCCTGAGGGTGCGGCCATAGGAAATCTTGGCCCAGAACATGCCGACGATGGGCCCGTAGGCGAACCAGTTGGCCCAGTAGAACAGGTCCCACCACCGGGGGAAGGGGTCTTCGCTGATGGGGGCCAGGAAGAAGGATTTGGGGATAAAGTTCTGGATGTAATGGCCGAAGGACTGAAGGCCCATATCGCAGATGAACACCGTGGGGCCCACCACGAACATGAAGGCGATCAAAAGGAAGAAGGCCTTGGTGTTCTTGTCGGCCAGCCAGGTGATGCCCTTGTCGATGCCGGTGTAGCTGGTGAAGATGTAGCCAAAAATAATCAAGAGCGCGGTGACGGTCCAGACCAGCTTGGTGGGCGCGATGTCGGCCGTGAACTGCAGGCCGCTGCCGATCTGCATGATGCCCATGCCCATGGAGGCGGCCACCCCGCCGGCGATGGCGAACAGGCAGACGCTGTCGACGATGTCGCCCAGGCGGCCGCCGCAACGGTCGCCCACCAGAAAATAGAGGCAGGAACTGACCGCGTGCCGCTGGCCGTAGTTATAATGGGCCAGGCCTATGGCCAGGCCGAAGAAACAGAACATGGCATAAGGGCTGAAGGCCCAGTGCATGAAGGCCTGGCTCAGGGCGTAGACGGCGGCCGGTTCGCTGAACGGCTCCAGCCCCAGGCTCGCGGGCGGTTCGGCCATGAAGTAGATCGGCTCCACCGGCCCCCAGAAGAGGATGCCGATGGCGATGCCCGAAGTCAGGCTGATGGCGAACCAGCGCCAGGTGGTGTGTTCCGGCTTGGCGTTCGGCCCGCCCAGCTTGATGTCGCCTTTTCTCGTCAGGAAAACGGTGAACAAAAGCGCCACCAGGCAGAACGTGGTGGCCATGAATAGCCAGCCGAACTTGAAAGCGACGAATTTGTAGCAGTTGGTCATCAGTTCGGCGAACAGTTTATCACTGTACAGGCTGAGAACCATGACCCCTACCAGCAGGATGAAGGGCACCCAGAACACGGTGTGGTTGAGCCTGATTTTGGTCGGCGCGTGATGGACTTCAGTAGTCATAAAATTCGCTCCCGTCTTTTATTTTCTGAGGGTTGCGGACGCCGTCCCCGGGACGTGGGATGCACGGATCCCGTCGGCATGGCCACGGGGCCGGGGACGCGGCTGGTGTTTTTTTCGGCCGCCGGAAAATGTCAGGCGGAAATTTTGTTTCTGATCTCGGCCAGGCCGGCCGCCACGGTCGCCGACAGGGCCGGTGGCCGGTGTTCTTGTAAAATGCGCAAAGTTTCCTGATTGACCGCCTGTTCGAGGGTCCGGCCGCCCTGGTCCAGCCAGGTGGGGCGGGCGTTGCGTTCGAACAGCCTTGGCCGCCAGTAGGTTTTGCGGAAATGTTTAAGGGTCTGCCGGCTCTTCAGGTAATTGCCGCCCGGCCCCACCGCGTTGATTTCGGCCAGGGACAGGGTTTCGTCGTCGACCGTCAGGGGTTCCAGAAAATGCCTGACCCAGCCGATCAATTCATTACCCAGAACCATCATGTCCAGGGAACAGGCCATGCCCATGTCCAGATACCCCACGTCGTGGATGAAGCTCAGGCCGGCCTGGGCCTGGGCCAGGAGGGAAAGGGCCGATTCGGCCCCGGCCTGGGCGTCGAGGGTCTTGGCGTCGGTGGCCCCGGCCAGGCCCCAGGACGGCAGGCCGAAGTGGCGGGCCAACTGGGCCTGGGCGGCCAGCCCCAGGCTGGCCTCGGGGGGCACGATGCTCATCAGGCCGTTGTTCATGTTAAAGCCGCCTAAATTCATGGCCATGAACACCGGGGCCCCGCTTTGCCGCAGTTGCACCAGGGTGGTGGAAAACAGGCTCTCGGCCAGGCCCTGCACCAGGGTACCGGCCAGGGTGATGGGGGAGGTGGCCCCCGGCTGCTGGGCGCCGCAGGGCAGTTGGGGCTGGCCCAAATCGGCGCTGATGAGCATGCGCTCCACCACTTCGGCCGGATAGGTCAGGGGGGTGATGGGTTCGGGATACACCACCACAAAGGGCTTCTTTTTCAATCGGTCCAGGCCGCCGGCCACCACGGCGGCCATTTCGTAGACCTTTTCCACGCCCTTGGCCGAGTAGCCGCAAAAGACCACCGGCTTTTTGGTGTTGCTGACCACCGCCTCGAATTCGTGGACCTCGGCCCACTGGCCGGGCACGTCCTGGGCCGAACCGAAGGGCATGACCCAGTCCAGGCCGTCAAGAGCGTCGGCCACCAGGGCGCCCTTGGCGATGTCGTCGATGGTGGTGGGGCGATACTCGCCGGTGAAGGCGTCGCGGGTGTTGGGGCTGGCCGTGGACGTGCCGAAGAACACCCCGGCCGGATCGGTCAGGTCGCAGGCCGGCTCGCCGTCGCGGTTATATAGCTGAAAGCCCTTGGGCGCCTGGGCCACGGCCTCCTTGACCAACTCCCGGGGCAGGCGCAGGCTCTCGCCGTCCGCTTTGGCGCCGTGGCGTTGCAGCAGGTCACCCGCGCCGGTGTGGCGGACCTTGACACCGGTCACCTCCAGCACGGTATAGGCGCCTTCCACAATGGCGGCCACCTGGGCTTCGGTTAACACATCAACGTACTTAGGTCGATTCGCTTCCATCTGTACCTCCAAAGTCTGAATCAGAGCTGTCCTTCGCGCAGATACCGGCCGATTTGCTCGCGGTTCAAATCCGCCAGGCCCAGATCGGCCAAGGTGACCCCTTTTTTGAAAAAATCCTGGCCGGTCATAATATTTCCCAGGTGGATCATGGCCGTGATGATGGGCACCGCGACCTGGAACTTGACGGCCAACTGGTGAAAGATACAGCAGCCCACGGGGATGTCCTCGGTGATGTACCGGTTGTTGATGTCAAAAGGCCCGGTGCCGTAGGCGAAGGGCGCTTCCTGGTCAAAGGGGATGGCGCAGCCC
>JAVBTP010000195.1:0-2725 GCA_031556115.1 Candidatus Adiutricaceae bacterium | reverse complement strand
TGGTGACCGATCCGGGGCGGGAAACCGTCCCTCCCGAAGACGGCTCCCAAAAATCACTATCATGACCCAGCCCTATAAAAAACGCCGCCTGGAGAAGGCTCTGGCCCGCAAGGAAACCCCGCCGGCGCCCGAACCTTCCGTGACCATTCAGATCGGCGACGGCCCGGCCATCCCCCGGCCCGCCGACCACGGCCTGTATTCGGCCTGGAAATTCGTGGTCATCGCCACGCCGTGCCTGCTGTTGTTGCTCTGCACCTACGACCGCCTGGCCGCGACCCTCATCGGCCTTTTTCCCGAGAGCCTGGGCCGCTGGGAATTTTTCCGCTCCCTCACCGAGGAACACGACTACTACCGCCGGGCCTTTCAGTTCATCATGCCCAGCGGCCTGTTGGTGACTTTCAAAATCACCTGTTACAGTATCCTCTGCACCATGCCGATCGGTATTCTGGTGGGCCTGTGCCGGATGTCGAAAATCCGGCCCGTGAACTTCATGGCCTCGGTCTACGTGGAGGTGGTGCGGGGGCTGCCGCTGTTCGTGCAGTTGTTTTACCTCTATTACGCCATCGCCCGCTTCGTCACCGTGCCGCCGGTGGTGACGGCCGTGGCGGCCATGAGCTTCTGTTACGGCGCCTATATGGGCGAGGTGGTCCGCAGCGGCATCGAGGCCATCGACCGGGGCCAGACCGAGGCGGCCCTGAGCCTGGGGTTCACCCCCCTCCAGTCAATGTTCAACGTGATCCTCCCGCAGGCGGTGCGCACCATTCTCCCGCCCGTGGGGAACGAATGCATCGCGCTTTTGAAGGATTCCTCCCTGGTGTCGGTCATCGCCATCGCCGACATGATGCGTCTGGCCCGGGAATACGCCTCCACCAATTTCCATTATTTCGAGGCCTACACGGTGGTGGCCCTGATCTACCTCTTCATCACCCTGATTCTTTCCAAGATGGTTTCCCTTATGGAAATCCGCGTGGGACGCTATGAGCGACGCTGACTCCCCGGTCATCATCATGACCGACGTCTACAAATATTTCGGCCATTTCGCCGCCCTGACCAAGGTGTCGCTGTCGGTGAAAAAAGGGGAAAAAGTGGTGCTGGTGGGCCCCTCGGGCAGCGGCAAGAGCACTTTGCTGCGCACCATCAACCGCCTGGAGGGCATCGACCACGGCACCATCGTGGTCAACGGCCAGAACATCCACGACCCCAAGGTCAACCTCTGCCGCCTGCGCACCACCATGGGCATGGTCTTTCAGGGCTTCAACCTCTTCCGCCACAAAACCGCCCTGGAAAACGTGACCATGGCCCCCGTCAAGGTGTTGAAAAAGAACCCCCAGGAGGCGGCCAAACGCGGGCTGGATTTGCTCCACAAAGTGGGCATCGCCGACAAGGCGGGCAACTACCCGGCCCAGCTCTCGGGCGGCCAGCAGCAGCGGGTGGCCATCGCCCGGGCCCTGGCCATGGATCCCGACATCATGCTCTTTGACGAACCCACCAGCGCCCTGGACCCCGAAGTGACCCACGAGGTGCTGGACGTCATGGTGGCCCTGGCCGAGGAAGGCATGACCATGGCCGTGGTCACCCACGAGATGGGCTTCGCCCGCCAGGTGGCCGACCGGGTCATCTTCATGGACCAGGGCCAGATCATCGAGGAGGCCCACCCCAACGTCTTTTTTGAAAACCCCACTTCTGAACGCACCCGCACGTTCCTCGAACAGATTCTGCCTTTTTGATCGAAATTCCGGCCGCCTTCCGAGCGCCGGCCCTTGGGGGAAGACGCCCGGGGGGCCGGCTCTCTTCCGCAACGCCGCCTTGACAGTCCTTCCGCGATTATTATAGTATTTCTTACAAGAGGGCCAAAATTCAACAGGCACCTCTCTCCCCGGCCCGGGCGCCGTCACGGAGACCGACTATGCCGTTTCCTTCTTTTTCCGTCAAAAAGAGGTTTCTTGTCCGGCCGCGTCTCAGTTTGCGGGCCCGCGTGGTACTGTTGGCTGGCGCGCTCCTGCTGGCCGCCGGCGCGGCGTTGACCGCGGTGGGCTATCGTCAGGCCGCCAGCGCCGCTCTGGAATCCGTCAACGACCGGGCCGCGGGGGTAACCGGCGCGGTGCTTCGGGATGTCCTCTACGCGGTGCGGCCGGTCCTGCCCTATCTGCGCGCCCTGGCCCAGGGCCCTCTGCCGGCCTCCCGGTCGCTGCCGGAGAGGCTGGCCATGCTGCCGGTCCTCTGGCCGATCCTGGAGCAAAATCCCGTTTTGGAGGGGCTCTGGATCGGTTATGAAGACGGCGATTTCCTTTTGGTGGATATTCTGACCACCGACGCCGAGCGGCGGGCCATCCAGGCCCCGCCGGGCACTTCTTTTCTGGTGTGGAGCATAGAGCGCGACGGACAGACCACCGCGGCGGACGAAGGCCTGTTCTTTGACGCCGCCCTCAAACCCTTGGGGCGCCGGAAGCTGACCGACCGCCGTTACGATCCGCGTCAGAGAGCCTGGTACCAGCAAGCCATACGGCGGCCCGCCCAAGTCAGCGGCGGCATCCAGACGTTTACCCTTCCCCAGATCGCCATCACGATTTTCATGGAAAAAAGTGACGACGGCCAGGCGGTGGTGGGAGCGCGCTTCAGCGCGGGCTATCTGTCCTCCGTGCTGCGGCGCGAAAGGCCAAGCCCGGATTCGCAGTTGGCCCTCATCGAGCCGGACGGATTCCTCATCGCCACCGACCAGGCCGCG
>JAVBTP010000221.1:0-3771 GCA_031556115.1 Candidatus Adiutricaceae bacterium | reverse complement strand
AGGTGAGCTGTGTGGGCGGCGTGATCGAAGGTTGAACGCGTCATCGCCTTCGGCTCGGTATCGGGCGACGAGCTCGTAGACCCACGATCGTGAGACGTCATAGGCGGCTGCGACCTCTGCCGGGGCGAAGTGGAGCGGGTGGAGGCCACCCGGCCGGCCCGGATGGCCCTGTCGGCCATGGTCCGCACGGGCGGCCGGTTCGGGGCCGCCCACCTGATCGACATCCTCATCGGGAACGAGACGGACCAGGTGCGCGACAACGGCCATCACCTCTTGCACACCTTCGGTGTGGGGCGGGACTTTGACCGGCAATTCTGGCGCGATCTGCTGAACGCCCTGGTGGGCCGGGGGCTGGCCGAGAATTCCGGGGGGACTTCCGCCCTGGCCGCCGCGCCCCGCTCCCGCCCTCTTCTGCGGGGCGAGGATTCTTTTTTCCTCCTGCGGGCCCTGATGCGGGAGCGCGTCCGGCGGCGGGCCAAGACCGATGGTCTTGTTGAAGAGGCCTCGGCCGGCGGGTTGTCCGAGGAACTCCTCAAGCGGCTCAAGACCCGGCGGCAGGAATTGGCCCGGGCCGCCCACCTGCCGCCCTACGTCATCTTTTCCGACCGTTCCTTGCGGGAAATGGCCCAGCTCAAGCCCACCGAGCCGGAGTCCTTTCTGGCGGTCAGCGGGGTGGGGCAACACAAGCTGGTCAAATACGGCCGGGCGTTCATGGATATGGTGGCCGAGTATTTGGAGGAATTTCCGTCGGAGCGGCCATCGGCCGTTTTCCGGCCGGAGCCGGAGCGGGAAAGCCGGCCGGGGCCCGGACCTTCGGTCAGGCCTGAAAAAGGGCCGGGGACGGTGGCCGTCACCGGCCAACTGCTGCGGGAGGGGCTGAGCCTGGAGGAGGCGGCCGAACGGCGGGGGCTGACCGTGAACACCGTCACCGGTCATCTGGAACAACTGGTCCAGGCCGGGGCGGAGTTCGACTCCACGCCCTTGATTGACCCCGAGCGGCTGGCGGAAATAGTCAAAATCTTTGAGCGGCGGGAAGCCGTTGACGGGGAATGGTATCTGCGGCCGGTGGTGGAGGAGTCCGGCGGCCTGATCAGCTATCAGGAGGCCCGTCTGGCCCGCCTGTTCGGGCGGGCGCCGAAGCCGAGCCGATAAAAATACTCAACTCAACATCGCTAAAAGTTCCGGCCCAAAACGGGCCGGAACTTTTTTTCGGACTGTCGTCAAGCGCCGCAATGACCGCCGGTCATTCATTCGAGCTGCGGTAGCCGCGGTGATAATAGTTATTGTCTTTCGATTCCTCGGCCGCTCCGTAAATGGCGCCGACCACGCCGCCCAGCGCGCCGCCGATGAGGGCGCCCGTACCGCCGGACCCGCCGGAAAGTTTGCTGATGCCCGCCCCGGCCAGGGCGCCGCCGGCCGCGCCGGTCAAAGCCCCCTGGCTGGTTTTGGACATGTTGGTGCAGGCGGCGGGCATGGCCGCCAGAGAGGCCAGAATACAGATGGCAATAAATTTCTTCATATTTCACCTCAGAGTTGTTCCACAGCCTAGGTGGATGATGGTTCGACCCGACCGCCGGGTCACAAACCGGAGGAAGCGAATCCGATCCGGAAAATCCGATCGACGGGCTTCGTTGCCGCCAGACAGGTCCGTTTTCACGCCGACCGTTATTCGTGCGCCTTGTCCCCCCGCTGGTCCAATCGGGGTTTGACAAAGGTGAACCACATCACTTCGGCCGCCGGCCGGTCCTGGTCGCCGGGATTGGCGGCCAAATACGCGTTAAGGCCATTATAGATTTCACGGAGAGGGCGGTGGGCGAAACCCTCCGCCCAATCGCCGACCAGACTGCGCTCAAAAGGCAAAAATACTTGCCCGTCCCGGCTCTGCCATTCCTTTTCCAGTTCCAGCATGGTCACAAACCCGATGAGAAAGGCATACCGTTCACCAGGGGTGGATTCCTTCCAATGCCGCATGGTCACCAGAGGCACGTCCTCCGAGACCGGGCCTTGGCCCTGGGCGGCGGTCTCCCCCGCCGGCTCAATTTCCGAAGAGCAGGCGCCAAGCCCGGCCATGAGTCCCATTAAAGCCAACATGGCGGCCGCACCCGCCAGGCGTTGTCGCGATCGTTTCACCGGTCCTCCGCCTTTGGGCGAGCCTCTGGTCAACAACTGCCTAACAATATCATGGCTGGCTAAAAAAAGTCAACCATGCTCCAACCTTATCCGGGCCAACCGTCCTGTGGCGGCCTTTTTGCCTTCAATTTCGTCATTTGACGGCCGGGCGCTTTTTTTGAAGGCGGGGAGGTTATTCATCCAGCATATAGGTGGCCGAGGCGTTGTCGCTCTCCCAGGCCGAGACCGAATGGAGCCAGGCCCGGTTTTGGGAGTTTTCCCGAATATGGGGAGCCAGATGGTCGAAGATGAAGCGGGCGATATTTTCCGAAGACGGGTTGGCGGCCGTAAAGGCCGGCAGTTCATTGAGGTATTGGTGATCGATGAGTTCCAGCACCGCGTCCAGGTGGCGTTTGATCACGCCGAAATCCATGACCAGGCCGATCCGGTCCAATTCCCTGGCCCGGACGCGGGCTTCCACGAACCAGTTATGGCCGTGCAGGTTTTCACATTTGCCGTAAAATTCGCGCAGGTTGTGGGCCGCGGCGAAATGTCTGGTGACTTTAAGCTCGAACATGATGACTCCCCGTGGGCGCGAACAGAATCGGCGGCCGCTTATTCCTGTTCCCCGTCGGCCGGGCCTTTGCCCAGGAGACCATCGGCCAACCACTTTTCCAAAGTGGTCACCAGGGTCTTGGCCGTGTCCGCCGAAAGGTTGATGGCGTCGCGTTTCTTGAAGACGCCCTGATATTTTTGATAGCGGCGCAAAGTGGCCTTGGGCGGGCCCATCTGGCCGGTCTGCCGGTCGCGTTCGCGATAGCGAAACAAAATGGACGTCCAGGCCCCGCGGTTTAAAATGACTTTTTCCAACTCCTCCACCAGCAATTCGCCTTCCTCCTCGTAATTGACGGTGATGTCGTTGATATTTTCAGCCATGATTTAAATCCTTTCCCGATAATGATGCCGATGATGATACCGATGATGATACCGACGATGGACGGGGCCGGGAAATATTTGGTTGGTTTGTCCGCCCCCCCCCCGGCGATCAATATCGAATCGCCTTCCTATCGCTTGATGACTTGGGGAAGCTGGGCGGCCTCTTCGGCCGCCTCCCGCTCTTTCTGGCGGACCAAGGCCATGTCGCGCAGGTATAAAAACAACGGCAGGCCACAGGAAACCCCCACCACCAGCGCGGCCAGAACCGGCAGCCACAGGCCCTTCATCCGCAGTCTCCGGCCCTCGCCCAAAATAAAGAACACGGTGACCAGGCTGGCGATGATGAAGGCCGCGCCCACAAAGCTGGAGATGGGGCTGGCCCAGAGCTCGGCTTTGAACTCCGCGAAATTAAGGCCGTGGGTCAGGAGAAATTGGCCCATGAAGCTGTAAGGCCCCACCGCCCCCAGAAAAGCCAGGCCCAAGTAGAAATAGCCCATGCCGCCTCCCCGGCGTACAACCGCTGCCGGTCGGTTAACGGTTCCCGCTTTTTTCCTGACCAAAGTACTTTAGATAATCCATGCTTTCGGGCGAGAGCACCAGGGTGCTCTTTTGGCGAAAAGCGTTCTGGTACGACTCCAGCGACCGGGTGAAGGCATAGAATTCCTGGTCGAGGCTGTACGCCTCGGCATAGATGGCCGCGGCTTCCGCGTCGGCCTGGCCGCGGAT
>JAVBTP010000160.1:0-9984 GCA_031556115.1 Candidatus Adiutricaceae bacterium | reverse complement strand
TTTCGTTCCGAGGCGCCCGCGCCTTGAGGCTTTCCGATCTTAACAGCCAGAGTATCCGGTCGCCCTCGGTCCAGGCCTGATCCAGGGCGGGCAGGGCAACCGTAAAGCCGTCTTCCGCCTCCACCGTCACCCCGCCCCCCGACTCGCCCGTGATCCGGCCTTCAAAAACGTTGGAGTTGCCGATAAACTCGGCGACGAACTTGGTCTCGGGCCGATCATAGAGGTTTCTGGGCGTGGTGAGCTGCTCGAGGCGCCCTTTGTTCATGACGGCGATATGATCGGAAATGGCCAGGGCTTCCTCCTGGTCATGGGTGACATAGACGGCGGTTATATTGAGCCTTTTCAGAAGAGTCCGGATTTCGGCGCGGGTCTGGACCCGCAATTTGGCGTCGAGGTTACTTAACGGCTCGTCAAAGAGCATGACTTTGGGGTTGACGATGAGCGCCCTGGCCAGCGAGACGCGTTGCTGCTGCCCGCCTGACAGCTGCCTGGGATACCGTTCCTCGGCGTTTTCAAGCTGGACTATGTCCAGCACCTCCCGCGCTTTGCGACGCAACAGGTCCGCATCTTTCACCTTTCTGGTGCGGAGGCCGAAGACGACGTTTTCGAAGACCGTCAGGTGGGGGAAGAGGGCGTAGTTCTGAAAGACCATGGATACATCGCGCTTATAGGGCGGGACGGTGGTGACGTCCTCACCGGCGATGCGTATCCGCCCTTCGTCCGGCATGAAGAGGCCGGCTATCATGCGCAGGGTGGTCGTCTTTCCGCAGCCGCTGGGGCCGAGGAGGGTTATCAGGTCGCCGCCGTTTATCTGTAGGCTGACATTGTCGACAGCGCGAAAATGGCCGAATTTTTTCACGACATTGCACAATTCGACCTGGCACGTCATGTCGCCACCTTTCCGGCCTCAATGACATAAGGCTCATGCCGTTAAAACAGCTATACCATTTCCCAGCGAAAAAAATACCGTCCGCCCCCGCATATCCCATGGACATATTGAGGCCCCATGGCCGGTCGGGCGAAAAAACAAAACCGGTCGCCATGCGGAACCAGTGCGGTCAGGACGGCCCCGGTCTCTTTGGCTTCAGTTGCCTAGGAACCATTTCGTAAAAACAACTGGACCACTTTTCAGGTAAAAAACACCATGCGCTTACGCATTTTCTTGGCCGGCCGTTGCGGGAGTTGGTGTTTATGAAAACACGTTATATGTCTGAGCGGTATAAAGTATATCGGCTACCCCATTCGATGTCAAGCGCATTTGAAGGTTCAGGCCGGGCCCGCGTAATTTAAAAACCGAATACAATCAGCCTGCGGTATGGAATTGAATGAAAGATACGGGCTCTGGAAAGAAAACGGTCAACGTTCACTTAATGCTTGACAAATGATCACATAGGGATGCGTAGGCCCCGGTGTCGTCCTGGGCGGGGGGTTGGCAGGGGGGGCGAAATCTGGTATGCTATGTGGAAGTCGCTCAGGACGACCACAAGATATGGTACAAACTGAAGTACTGTAGGAAATACGCCCCGGATATCCGCCATGACCCACCGACCCATCGCCGCCCTGGACCTCGGTTCCAACACCTTCAGGCTTATTGTGGCCGAAAACAGGGAAGGGCGCCCGGCCGACAAAAAGGTCTATCAGCATATTCCCCGATTATCGGAGCACCTTGAACCCGGGGGCCGTTTCGCCCCCGAAGCTTTACGTCGCGCCTGGGAGGCGTTGGCGGATTTCGACGGCCTGATCCGGGCCGCCGGCGCGGAAAAGGTGCTGGCCGGGGCCACTATGGCCGCCCGTCTGGCCGCCGACGGCCCCGGCCTGATGGCCGCCATAACCGCGCGCTATGGCTGGGAGACGGCCATTCTCCCTGGCGAGGAGGAAGCCCGGCTGACGGCCATCGGGGTGCTGTCGGGTCTGGCGCCCCGGCCGGAACACAGCCTGATTTTCGATATCGGGGGGCGGTCCACGGAATTCGTGTCGGCCGCCGGGGCCGACCTGATGAAAACCCGCAGCCTGCCTTTGGGGGTGGTGGGCCTCACCGAAGCCTATCTGCACGATCCGGCGACTTCCGAGGAGCTTTTCGCCGTGGCCGCCGAGGCCCGGGCCGCTCTGGGCCGGGCCGATTTCAGCGAGGTGACGGCCGAGGCCACGTTGGTGGGCACGGCCGGCACAGTGACCACCGTGGCCGCCTTGCTCTTGAAGTTGGCCGAATACCAGCCGGAATTGGTCAACGGGGCCCGTCTGGCCCGACCCGAAATCGCTTCCCTTTTGGATACGCTGGCCCGGGAGACGGTGGATGAAAGGGTGACCCGCCATCACCTGCACCCCCGCCGGGCCGACGCCATTGTGGCCGGCCTGGTGCTGGTACTGGAGATTATGGATTTTTTCGGCCGGCGGGAAATTATGGTGAGCGACAATGGCCTGCTGGAGGGCCTGTGGTTGCGAGCCGCCGGACGGATTTGAGCCGCGCCCCTTGAAGGCTTTGCCCGACAGGGGCGCGGGTGTTTTGAGATACGGCAAATTGATTGATAAAGGTAGGGTGAAAAATGAGTGACAAGGCGCAGTTTAAAGAGGGTTTGACCTTTGACGACCTGCTTTTGGTACCGGCCTATTCCGAAGTGCTGCCCGGCGAGGTGGATGTTTCCACCAACCTGACCAAGGATATCGTTCTGAAGACCCCCCTGGTCAGCGCGGCCATGGATACGGTCACCGAGGCCCAGACGGCCATCACCATGGCTCGGCAGGGGGGCTTGGGCATCATACACAAGAATATGTCCATCGAGGCCCAGGCCTTTGAGGTGGAAAAGGTCAAAAAGAGCGAAAGCGGCATGATCGTCGACCCGGTCACCGTGCCCCCTTCGGCCCGGGTCCGCGACGTGCTGAAAGTCATGGAGCAATACCGCATCTCGGGCGTGCCGGTGGTGGCCGACGGGGAATTGCGGGGCATTGTCACCAACCGCGACCTGCGTTTTGAGACCAATTTCGACCGGCCGGTGGATGAGGTGATGACCAAGGAAAATCTGATCACGGCCCGCGAAGGCATCACCCTGGAGGAAGCCAAGGCCACGCTCCACAAGAACCGCATTGAAAAGCTCCTGGTGGTCAACGCTCTGGGCCGCCTGGTGGGGCTGATAACCATCAAGGATATTGAAAAAGTCCGCAAATACCCCAACGCCTGCAAGGACTCCAAAGGCCGCCTGCGGGCCGGGGCGGCCGTGGGGGCCAATCCCGAAGCTCTGGAACGGACCGCGGCCCTGGTGGCCTCCAAGGTGGATGTGGTGGTCATCGATTCCGCCCACGGCCACTCCCGCAACGTGATCGAGACCTTAAAGCTCATCAAGCGCACCTATCCGGACCTGGCGGTCATCGCGGGCAACGTGGCCACGGCCGAAGGCGTGGCCGCCCTGGCCGAGGCCGGGGCCGACGGGGTCAAGATCGGGGTGGGACCCGGCTCCATCTGCACCACCCGCATCATCGCCGGCATCGGGGTGCCCCAGATGACGGCTATTTTCGAGTGCGCCGGCGAGGCCAAAAAGCACGGCATCACCATCCTGGCCGACGGCGGCATCAAATTTTCGGGCGACGTGGTCAAGGCCCTGGCCGGCGGGGCGGCGGCCGTCATGATCGGCTCCTTGTTCGCCGGCACCGAGGAGAGCCCCGGTGAAAAGATTCTCTATCAGGGCCGCACCTACAAGACCTATCGGGGCATGGGTTCCATCGAGGCCATGCGCGAAGGCTCGGCCGACCGTTATGGCCAGAGCGTCAACATCACCCATGAGGCCGAGTGTTCCTCGTCCGGCAAGCTGGTGCCCGAAGGCATCGTCGGCCGGGTGCCCTATCGGGGGCTGCTGTCGGAGAGCGTGTATCAGTTGGTGGGCGGCATCCGGGCCGGGATGGGATATCTGGGCGCGGCCAACCTGGCCGAATTGGCGGCCAAGGCCCGCTTTGTGCGCATCACCTCGGCCGGCCTCAAGGAGAGCCACGTCCACGACGTCATCATCACCAAGGAAGCCCCCAACTATCGGATGGATTCATAGGCCGCCGATATGGGGTGGAAGATCGGCGGCGGACGCCGGCGGCGGTGGATCGTCATCCTGGCGCTGACCGCCGCGATCGGCTGCGGCGGCGGCCCGTCGGTTCGGGAGAAGTGGTGGGAAGACCGTATCCCCAGGGTGGTTTCCCGGGCCGACTTCAATCAGAACCTGATCAGCGACCCCGATGACCTTCTGGCCGGGGCCCGGGCCGAGGTCCGGCGGCGGCCGCGCTATCGAAGCGTTTACTACCCCGGGGGCGGCTACCCGCCGGCCACCGAGGGCGTGTGCACCGACCTCAACTGGCGGGCCTGGCGCGCGGCCGGGTATGACCTCAAGACCATGATGGATCTTGACATCCAGGGGAGCGTCGCCTCCTACCCCCGGGTGGGCGGCCGGCCCGATCCCGATATCGACTTTCGCCGGGTGCCCAACCAGAAGGTCTTTTTCGAGCGCCACGGCCTGATCCTGACCACCACCCTCCGGCCCGACGACCCCGGCAATCTGGTTCAGTGGCAGCCGGGCGACGTGGTCACGTTCAAAGATCCGGACCATGTGGCCATTCTCTCCACCCGCCGTAACGCCCACGGGGTGCCCTATCTGGTGCACAACCCCGGGCCCCGCCCGGTGGAGGCCGACGACCTCTGGCCTTTGTATCAGCGGGGCCGGCTCACCGGCCACTACCGGTATCCCAAGCCGTAACGCCACTACATGGAAAAGCGCTCTAAACAGCAAACCGCGAGCCGAACCAGCGAGGCCATATGTCTTTCGTCCATCTGCACGTCCATTCCTGCTTCAGCCTTCTGGACGGGGCCATGAAAATAAACGATCTGGTCAATACGGCCAAAGCCATGGGCATGCCCGCCGTGGCCCTCACCGACCACGGCCAGATGTTCGGGGCTCTTTCCTTTTACAAGGCGGCCCACGGGGCCGGAGTAAAACCCATCCTGGGGGTGGAGGCCTATGTCACCGCCGACCGCCGGCGGCGGGACCCCGGCGATGAACGGCATCACCTGATTCTTCTGGCCGAGGACCTGGAAGGCTATCGCAACCTCTGCCGCCTGGTCTCCAGGGCCAATATCGAGGGCTTTTACTACCGGCCCCGGATGGACAAGGAACTTCTGGCCCGGCACAGCCAGGGGATTATCGCCCTGTCGGCGTGCCTCTCGGGCGAGGTGCCCTGGCTTCTTTTGAACCGCGGCGAGGCCGAAGCCCGGCGCGCGGCCGAGGAGTACGCGGCCATTTTTCCGGACCGCTATTATTTGGAAGTGCAGCACAACGGCTTGCCGGAGCAGGCCGAGGCCAATCGCGGGCTGGCCGGCCTGGCCCGGAAGATGGGCCTGCCGCTGGTGGCCACCAACGACTGCCACTATCTGTCAAAGGCCCACCACAAGATGCACGACGTCCTTTTGTGTATCCAGACGGGCAAAGTCGTCACCGAGGAAAACCGCATGCGGTTTTCCACCAATGAATACTATTTCAAGTCGCCCTCTGAAATGGCCGACAATTTTCGCGATATGCCCGAAGCCCTGAGCAATACCCTGGCCATTGCCGAGCGCTGTAATGTGGAGTTTCCCAAAACCGTCTATGCCTTCCCGGCCCTGAAACTGGCCGAAGGGGAAAGCCCCGAGGAGCGGTTGACCCGCTTTTCCCGCGAGGGTCTGGAAAAGCGCTTCACCGCCCGCGAAGAGGCCGGCCGGCCTTTCCGCGACGAGGAAAAGACCGCCTACCGAGCCCGGCTGGAAGAGGAAATCGCCCTCATCATCAAGATGGGTTTCCCGGGCTATTTTCTCATCGTGGCCGACTTCATCAACTGGGCCAAGGACCGGGGCATCCCCGTGGGGCCGGGCCGCGGGTCGGCCGCCGGAAGCCTGGTGGCCTATGCCATGAGCATCACCGATGTGGACCCCATTCGCTTTGACCTCCTCTTCGAACGCTTTCTCAACCCCGAGCGCATCTCCATGCCTGATATCGACGTGGATTTCTGCACCGACGGCCGCGATGAGGTCATCCGCTACGTCACGGAAAATTACGGCGGCAAGGAGCAGGTCTCCCAGATCATCACCTTTGGCCAGATGAAGGCCAAGGCGGTCATCCGCGACGTGGGCCGGGCCCTGGGGAAGCCCTATGGCGCGGTGGACAAGATCGCCAAACTCGTGCCCAACGTCCTCAACATCACCCTCGACCAGGCCTTGGATATGGAACCCAAGCTGCGGGAGGAGGCCCAGGCCGACCCCACCGTGGCCGAACTTCTGGAATACGCCCGGTTGTTGGAAAACCTGCCCCGGCACGCCTCCACCCACGCCGCCGGGGTGGTCATCGGCGACCGGCCGCTCATGGAACATCTGCCGCTCTATTGCGATCCGGCGGTTGAGGAGAAGGACGGCGAAAAGACCCAGGTCATCACCCAGTTCGACATGAAGGGCGTGGAATCCATCGGCCTGATCAAGTTCGACTTCCTGGGGCTCAAGACCCTGACGGTCATCGACCACGGCCTGGCCTTCCTCAGGGATCGGGGGGTCGAGATCAACTTTGAGGCCCTGGGGTTTGATGACGAAAAAACCTATCAACTGCTGGCCCGGGGCGACACCACCGGTGTCTTCCAATTGGAAAGTTCGGGCATGCGGGAGATCCTGGTCAAGCTCAAACCCACCTGCATCGACGACCTGATGGCCCTGGTGGCCCTCTACCGGCCGGGGCCGCTGAAGAGCGGGATGGTGGACAAGTTCATCGACGGCAAGCACGGCCGCATCAAGGCCGCCTATGAGCTGCCCCAGTTGGAGCCCATTCTGCGCGAAACCTATGGGGTCATTCTCTATCAGGAACAGGTCATGCGCGTCAGCCAGGTGCTGGCCAACTACAGCCTGGGGGAGGCCGACCTGCTCCGGCGGGCCATGGGCAAGAAAAACGCCGAGGAAATGGCCAAGCAAAAGGCCCGGTTCATGGACGGGGCCAAGGAGAACCGCATCGACCCCAAAAAGGCCGGGCACATCTTTGAACTGATGGCCAACTTCGCCGAATACGGCTTTAACAAATCCCACAGCGCGGCCTACGCCATCGTGGCCTTCCAGACGGCCTACCTCAAGGCCAATTACCCGGTGGAGTTCATGGCCGCCCTGATGAGCTCCGAAAAGGATAATCAGGACAAGGTGGTGCGGCTTATCGGCGAATGCCGGGCGGCGGGGCTGGACGTCCTGCCGCCGGACGTCAACGAGTCCGGATACCGCTTCACCGTGGTGGGCGGGGCCATCCGTTTCGGGTTGGGGGCGGTCAAGGGGCTGGGGGCCGCGGCCATCGACTCCATCATCGAGGCCCGGAGCGAAGGGCCGTTCACCGGTCTGTATGATTTTTGCGAACGCATCGATACCCAAAAGGTCAACCGCCGGGTCATCGAATCTTTGGTCAAGTGCGGGGCTTTCGACCGCTCCGGTGGCGTTGACCGGGCGGTTATGTTTCAAGCCATTGACGACGCCCTGGAGGCCGGGTCCCGCCGCCAGCGGGACCGGCGGGACGGGCAGTCCAACATGTTCGATATCCTGGCCCAGGCCGCGCCGGAGGCCCCGGCGGTCACCTGGCCCCGGGCCGAGCCCTGGCGGGAAAACGTGCGGCTGGCTTTCGAAAAGGAAATTTTGGGTTTTTTCATCACCGGCCATCCCCTGGCTCGCTTCGAGACGGAACTGAGCGTGGTTTCCAGCGCCACCGCTGACGAGGCCAAATTGAAGGCCGATAAAACCCAGGTTCGCGTGGGGGGGGTGGTGGCCAGGGTGGTGACCAAGAAAGACAAGAACGGCAAGGACTTCGCGTTCGTCACTTTGGAGGACCTGACCGGCTCCATCGAGGTGATGGTCTGGTCCAGCACCTATGAAACCGCGGCCGGCCTTCTGAAGCCGGAGGAAGTGGTGGTGGTGACCGGCAAGGTGGAGGCCGGGGAACGGGGCGGCCAGGCCAACGTCAAGATCGTGGCCGATGAAATCATGTCCCTGACCGAGGCGGTGGAGAAGAAAACCAGGACCATATCGTTCAGGCTGCCCCTGACCCGGCTTACCGAGGAGACTTTGGCGTTTTTGAAAAACACCGTCCAGGCCTATCCGGGCCAGACCCCGACGTTTTTGAAACTGGCTGAGGGTGACGGGGTGGCCGTGTATCGGCTGGACCGGCAACTGAAACCCTGCCGTGAGCTCATCGAGGCGGCCCGCCGCCATCTCGGTCCGGCCGGGTTGGAACTGCGTTGAAAAATTTTCCCTCAGGAAATCTGCCGTTGGGGGCCGAAGGGCACCTCAAGGCCGGGGACCGCTGGCCGCCGGAAAGAGAACCGGCCGAGGCCCTGAACGTTTTCCGGCCCACGCCGAAGGCGGCCATCGAGCCTTTGGAGCATGTGGGAAGTCATCCCCCCGGGGTGGTGACGGCCACTTGGTCCAGAAGGGGGCTCCACTCGTTGAAATCCAACCGGCTGTGGGGCGGCAACACCAAAAATCTGGCCCGGTCGTCATAAGGCCCCAGCAGCAACTGGTCCAACCAACCGGTGTCGCCCGGCAGCGCCTCCACGGCCAAGCCCATTTTAGCCGCCAGGGGGGCGACCCGGGTGGCGGCGGCCGGGAGATCATAACTGCCGGTCTCCACCAAACCGAAACGCCGGTAGTGTTTCAGCATCATCTTGTTGATGCGGTCGGCCCGCTCCTGGCCATATTTTTCCACAGTCCGCTCATACGAGGTGATCACGTTATTTTCGTGTTTCATCCAGCCGTTGGTGAGAAAATAGGTGGCCGGACGGGAGACCCGCCGGCGGGCGGCCAGGGAGCCCAGCAAAACGGAAATGCAGTCGTCGGACAGGGGCAGAACCGTGGTGTAGCCGCCGGTGGTCAAATCGCTCATCCCGCCGCCGCAATACCCCAAGGTGAGGAGCAAAAGGCCGCACTTCCCCTCGGCCTCTGCCAGCACCTCACGCATCCGGGCGCGGAGACGCTCGGGGTGGTTGTGCAGACCGCCTTCCAGCCAGATGACCAGGTAATCCAGGCCCAGGCGCCTCATCGCGTCTTTTACTTCGTCTTCAATGGTTTCGCAGGCCACTAACAGTTTCATTCGGCCGGCTCTCCTTCTTCAATCGGCCCTCCCGGGCCGGGGGGCATTTTTCATAAAAAAGCCGTGGCCGGAAAACTCCTCGGCCTTACCAATCCCGGGAAACCCGGACCAGGTTGCGGCCTTTTTCCTTGGCCAGATACAGGGCGGCATCGGCCGCGGCCAGGGCGTCCAGAAGCACTTTGTTGCTCGAAACCTGTTGTTTTAGACGGGCGGACTCCACACAGCTGATCCCGATGCTGATGGTCACCGGGGCCGAGTGGTCTTTGGCCGGGCTGGGCTGGCTGGCGACGGCCGCCCGGATGCGCTCGGCAATGGCGGCGCCGTTTTCCAGATCGGTGTTGGCCAGGAGCAAAGAGAACTCCTCGCCGCCGTAACGGGCGAAAATATCGCTTTTGCGCAGAATCTGATTGACGGCGTTGGCCACCATCTTGATCGCCTGGTCGCCGCACAGGTGTCCGTAGGTGTCGTTGAACTTTTTGAAATGGTCGATATCCATCATCAACACGCAGCAATTCCCATCTTCCACGCGTTTCATGTTTTCCACTTCCCGGGTGGCGGATTCGAAGAAATAGCTGCGGTTATACAAGCCGGTCAGGGGGTCGCGCAGCGACTTTTGGCGATACATTTCCTCGCTGGCCCGAAGGGCGGCCTCCATCGCGTCTTTCTTTTTTATTTCCTGCCGCAGTTCCTCGGCCAGGCGGGACAGTTCCTGCTGTTTTTGCTGAATGGTCTCGTTCTGGGTCACCAAACCCTTGGTCATGTTGTTGAAGGCGTCGGACAGCTCGCCCATGAAGATCACTTTTTGGTCCAGATCACCCGCGGCCACGCTGTTGCACTGCCAGGCCAGGTGGCGGATGTTGCTCTGAAGGGCCTTGAG
>JAVBTP010000054.1:0-3195 GCA_031556115.1 Candidatus Adiutricaceae bacterium | reverse complement strand
AATGGCGATGAGCGTCACGCTGATTATGGTGAATTCGCCCACCAGAAACACGGCCGAATGATTCGAGGACAGCCAGGCCTGGAAGGTGAACCACAGCAGGAACCCGACCAGCACCCCCTGGGCCTTGAAGAAAAAGATGCGGGTCATGGAGCGGGTGAAACTGGAAAAGCGGGTGATTTCCCGATAGAAAAGGATCAAAATGCCCAAAAGCGTGAAGATGAACATGGGGGTGAGAAAATACATCAGGTTGTCTATGTCCTGAGCGCTCACTATGGCCTGGCCGCTGAGGGAGTAGCAGCAGAAGACGAAAGCGACGGCCAGGCTTAAAATTTCCGTGGCCAGGAGGACGAAAAAGATGTTTTTCAGTCGAGCGGCAAGCATATTGATCCTTAGATTTTTTTGAGCATGTCACCCGCGGCCCGGCCTCGGGAGCCAAGCCTCGGTGACCAAATCATCGGCCTCGGTGAGGAATGGTCGCGATTCGGAAATGGTTTTCGCGCGGCGTTTTCACGGGGTGAAGGCCTCCGTTTTTGAAAAAACATTCCCTGATTGTGATACCGTATATAGGCTAAAATATACTGGACTCAGTATATCATATTCATCTGGTTGGGGAAAGAAGAAAAATTTGGCTAAAAATATTAAACCGTGCGGTAATATCCGCGGCCCGGTTCTGAGGGCCGGAGCGTTGGCGATTTTCGCTTTTCGAGCGTTTTGCCAGATCCATGGCCGCTCCGATCATAGACAAACCGCCGGAAGCCATCGAGGTGATTTGTTCCCCGCGCCAAACGCGCTAACGGCTGTGGAGCCCGAAGGTGGCTGAAAGGGCCGGCGAGCCCCAAATGGCGTCCGGCGGGCCCTGGGCCATGACCCGGCGGTTGAGGCAGATAATCCAATCGGCGTGCGCCCGGGCGGTGGGCAGGTCGTGGCTGACCATCAAAATGGTGAACCGGCTTTTGAACCCGTCGAGGAGTTCGCACAGCAGCTGCTCGCCATAGACGTCCACCCCGGTGGCCGGTTCGTCCAGGACCAGGAGCTCCGGTTTTTGGCTCAGGGCCGAAGCCAAAAGCACCCGCTGCAATTCGCCCCCGGAGAGATCCCCCAGTCGGCGGTTGATAAGATGCCCGGCCCGAACCTCGCCTAAAAGCTCCGTGACGCGCTCCCTCAATCGTTTGGAGCCTCCCAGCCACAGCGCCCGGTCGGTGAGCCCCAGAGACAGAAATTCGCGGACGGTCAAAGGCAACTGGCGATCAAAATCCAGGCGTTGGGGCACATAACCCAGGCGCGGCGCGGGAGGGCTGAAGACGAACCGGCCCCGGCGGCACGGTATTTCCCCCAAAAGAGCCCGGATGAGCGTGGTCTTGCCGCCGCCGTTGGGGCCGATGACCACGGTCTGACCGCCCAAAGGCGCCTGGGCCGATACGTTCTCCAAAATGTCCACCCGCCCCAGGCGCACCGAGACGTCCCGGATCTCCCCCGCCCCGGGGCGCGGAGCCATGGGGGCCTGGGAGTGGTGTTTATTTTCTGGGCTCCGGCTTTGGGCGGCGGGGGGGGGGCCGGGGCCGTGAAAAGCTTGACCACCACGTCGAGGTCGGTGAGCATGACTTTTTGGTAATAATCCAGCGGGGCGTCCATCGGACCGGCCGACACCGGGTCGAGGATGGCCACCGGCAGCTTGGCCTCGGCCCCCAACGTCCGGGCCAGGTTCAGCGGGCCGTCGGGTTCGACCAGAATCGCCCGCACCCCACCCCGGCGGGCCTGGCGGACCAGGTCGGCCAGGTGGGCGGCCGAGGGTTCGGCGCCGTCCACTTCCTCCATCGCGGCCACGATTTCCAATCCCAGTTCCCGGGCCAGATAATCGAAAATGCCGTGGCTGGTGATGACTTTGGGATGTCCCAGCTTTGCCCCGGTGGCCTGGAAGGCCGCGGCCAGGGTTTCCATTTCCCCCGCCAGCCGGGCCGCGTTGGCGGTATAGATCTCCGCGCCCTCCGGATCGATGGCCACCAGGCCGTTGGCTATGTCGCGCACCAGGTGGGCGGCCGTGCCGGGCGCGGCGAAGAGGTGGGGGTTGGGGCCGTTGTGGCCGTAGGCCTGGGCCAGGGCGGTGGCTTCCTCCTTATTGAGCACCACCCTGGCCTGGCCCGTGGCCGCCGCTGAAGGCGCCCGGCCGCCCGAGGCGTCGATGACCACCAGTTCCGGCTTGGTCACCCGGAGGGCCTGGCTCAAAAAGCTTTCCAATCCCAGACCGTTGATGACCAGGACCTCGGCCTGGCTCAGGTGTTCAAGGTCGGCCGGGGTGGGGGCGTAATCGTGGGGACAGCCCAAATGGCTGTCGACCATCAGGCTCACCCTGAAATTTTCCCGGCCCTGGGTGATGTTTTTGGTGAAAAGATATATCGGAAACGTCGAACACAGCAAATCCCCGGAGGTCTGGGCCGCCGCCGGGGGCGCGGTCAAAAAGGCCAGGGCCAAAGCCAGCACGGCCAGAAGGCGGGATATCAGTCCTGATTGTTTCATGGGCCAAACCTCGTTCGCGTAACCCGGCGCCCCGCCCGTTCCCGATTTTCATGGCCTGGCGTCTCGCGCGGTCCCGTATATGGATGGTTTTTTAGAATCGCACCACCCGCCCGGCATAGCGCTGGGCATTGATGATCTCATACATGTTGCCGATACGGCCGACCTTGAGCCGGTCCTTGAGGCCGTAGGCTTCCAGACAGATGCCGCAGGAGATGACCACCGAGCCCTGGCTCTCGAGATCGCGCAGGGCTTCGACGATGGAGGATTCGTCGGTGGTCAGGAGGACCCCGCTGTTATAAAAGGCGATAAGGCGGGGTGGCTGCCCGATGGCGGCCAGGGTGTCGAAGAAGCTCTGGGCCAGCTTGGCGCCCAAGGCCTCGTCGCCGTCGCCCATGAATTGGCTGCCGGCCAGCACCACCACCTCCCGGCCGTCTCCGGGGGCGGACGCCGGAGCCGGGGCCACGGGCTGAGCCGGGGCCCCGGGCTGAGCCGGAGCGCCGACGAAAGCCGTCGGGGGCGCCGCGCCGGGGGCGGGGGAGAGGCTGACGGGCTGGACCAGCTCGATAATGGAGTCGTCCTCCCGCTGGTGGGAAGGAGATGGCTCCTCCATGGCCGCCTGCCAGCCGTCCGGGCCGTGCCAAACCAGAATTTCGGGGGAATCGGCCTCATGGGCCAGCACCA
>JAVBTP010000277.1:0-2815 GCA_031556115.1 Candidatus Adiutricaceae bacterium | reverse complement strand
TTCCCAAGGTCGGGCTGGTGGATGGCATTATTCGCCAGATCTACAACGGCCGGGTCACCCCGCGTCTGGCTCCTGAATTCAGCGGCGAGTATTGAGGGTCTCCTTGGGAAACGGAACAATACTGTCGGGCCTGGGCCTGATAATTTTGGGGGCGGCTGTTTTGGGGGCGGCGGGGGATTCTTTCGCGGCTTCCGGGGGGCTGGCCGCGTCTTCGGTTCAGGTGGCCCGCCTCAAACCCCACGAACTGGGCAACTGCTTCCAGTGGAAGGGCTGCCGGGGCGACAGCATCGGCATGCAGTGGGTTCACGCTCCGGAATTCTGCGGGGCCATGGCCGGCAAAAGTTGGATGGATCCGAACGGCCGGTGCCATGACCTGCCGGAAGGCCCCTGGCGCACTCATCACCCGCCCCCCCCGGTCCCGCCGCGAAAAAGATAACCTCGGCCGGCTCTTCTTCCCGTAGGAACGCTTTTCCCATCAGGTTTTCGCAAACCTGATGGGAAAACGGCCTCAGGCCGGATCACCCCTCTCAACTTTGGCTCGGGGCCGGACCGCGATTTCGGTATCGGGCGACGAGACGGACCGGGTCCTCCCGGCGGGCGGGGACGGTCGCCGAAAAGTCCCGACGGAAGCGGCCGAACCGGCGCGGCGGGGCTTGAGTCATCCGGGCCGTTCGGCGAATTCCATCATATACCGCGCAAAGTCCGCCGCCTCCAGGGGCCGGGAATAATAGTACCCCTGGGCCAGGCGGCAGTTGACCGACCGGAGCACCTCGGCCTGTTCCCTGGTCTCCACGCCTTCGCAGACCACGTTCATCTGCAGTTTGTGGGCGATGTTGACCACCCCTTCGATGATCACCCGATCGGTGCGGTGGGTGATGGCGTCCACGAAACTGCGGTCCAGTTTCAAAATATTGGCCGGCAGCCGCTGCAGAAGGCCCAGGGAGGAATAGCCGGCGCCGAAGTCGTCGATGGCGATGGAAAAGCCGCCCCGCTGCAGCCGGCGCATCAGGGCCACCAGGAGGTCGATATTTTCCATGGCCACGCTTTCGGTGATCTCCAGCTCCAGATATTGGGGCGAAACGTCGTATTGAGCGGCAATGCCTTCCAGCCGGCCGCAGAAATGCCGATCGCGAATATGCAGGCGCGAGAAGTTGCAGGCGATGGGCACCACCGGAGAGGCGGCGATCAGCCATTGGCTGAGGTGGGCGCAGACCTGTTCATAGATATGGAAGTCCAGATCGACGATAAAACCGTTTTTTTCGAACAGGGGGATAAACCGGTCCGGCAAAAGAGGCTCCTGGCCGGGGCGGACCCAGCGCACCAGGGCTTCGGCGCCCACCATCCGGCCGGTGGCCATGTCCACTTTGGGCTGAAAATACGGCACGAACTCACCTTGCAACAGAGAGGTCCGCATGATGGCCTCGACCTCTTTGTCCCGGCGGATGGATTCGCGAAAGCTTTCATTATAGCTCACCACCAGGTTGGGCATGGTCCGTTTGGCCGCGCTGCGGGCGTAATTGGCCCGGTCCAGCATGGCCGCCAAGTCCGTCTCCCCCGGCTGGCGCAGGTACAGCCCGGCGTTGAAAGACATGGAGTAATGGCTCATCCAGGAAATGTCCTTCAAGCCCCGCCAGAGGCTGTACACCCGGCCCTCGCTGGACGCCTGGTCGCCCAGGAGCAACAGGACGAAATGATCGGCCATCAGCCGGGCGGACATCTCCCCCGGGGCCAGGTTTTCGGTCAGGTGCTCGCTGATCGCCCTGAGCACCCGGTCGCCCTGGTCATAGCCATGGGCGTCGTTGATATATTTGAACTCCAGAATATCCAGATAGACGATGGTGAAATGCCCGTCAGGGTCGTTTTGGAAGAGCTTTTCCGCCTCCATCCGGAACCGCTGCCCGGTCCAGCGCCGGGTCAGGGGGTCGACATAGAGCCGCTCGCGCATATTCCGGAGAGTCTGCCCCCGATACCACATGATCGCCAAAAGGGCGACCACGGCCGCCCCGAGCACCAGGCCGAGGTAGAGGATGGCCGAAAGCGGATTCTTGGCGATGAAGTTTTTGAGGGTCATGGGTTCGGAGGCGGCCAGGGAGTCGACCAGAAAATCGTTGACCTCCATGGGGGACAGGCTGCCGAGGCCTTTGTCGAGAATGCCCAGAAGTTCGTTGGGGGCTTCGGGTGACAGGCCCAGAGACAACTCCCGGACATATCCGGGAACGGCCATGGTGGTGAAGCCGTCATATGGCGTGTCCCGCAGCAGGTAGCCGGCGGCGTAGGCGTTGAGAAACGTCGTCCGTGACCGCCCCAGAACCACCCGCTGGAGCGCCTCTCCCGCCGTGGCCGTCTTGACCGTCGAATGCCCGGCGGTCAGGCGCGAGGCCCAGAAACCGCCCAGGTAATCTTCGGCCACCACGATTTCGTCCCGCCCGGCCGGGTTGGTGACCGTGGCCATCGGCAACGAGGCGTATGGCCTGGTGGACCGGACCTCCCAGCGGGCCATCCAGTCATAGTCCGTTTCGAAGCCGCACATCACGTCGGCCTCGTTTCGGATCAGCAGTTTTCGGGCCTGGGCATAGCTTGAGGCCGGCAGAAAGGTGAATTTCAGGCCGGTGCGCCGGCTGAGCCGGCTCAGTAAAAGCGCTGAAAAGCCGGCCATGGTTCCGGTTTCGGAGTTGAGGTACTCCAGGGGCGCGCCTTGGGCGTCATAGGCCACCCTGATCGCGGGGGCGGCGTCCAGATAGGCCCGTTCCCGCTCGGTCAGGATCACGGCCTCGGTTGGTTCCAGCGACAGGTATTTGGCCAGGAGACGGCTTTG
>JAVBTP010000111.1:0-2792 GCA_031556115.1 Candidatus Adiutricaceae bacterium | reverse complement strand
TTCCATCATCATGGCCCGGGCCAAGGGCGATTTGCCCACTCTGGCCGAGGGGGCCCGCCACATCGACCGGTTGAAGCCGGGGGACAAGGTCCTCATCGCCGAGGCCTGCACCCACCACGCCCTGGCCAACGACATCGCCCGGGAGCAAATTCCCCGTCTCCTCAGCGAACGGATTGGCGGCGCGCTTCGCTTCGAGGTGGTGGCCGGCAACGATTTTCCGGAGGAGGTGGGCTCCGCCGACCTGATCGTCAGTTGCGGGGGGTGCATGATCACCCGGGGGCACTTCATGGCCCGCTTGAAAAGGGCCATGGCGGGCCGGGTGCCCATGACCAACTTTGGCCTGGTCCTGGCCCATTTGAACGGCTATCTGGACCGGGCCGTGGCCATATTCAAGGACGACGGCCGGGAAGGGGCTGACGGGTGATGGTCCGGGACGCTGGCCGCGCTGATTTTTTATGTGACTCTGATGGCGGCCATAAAAATATGGGATTTTTTTATTTGGTCCCGACAAGGTTTTTTCTTGTTGATTCGCTAAACCTGGTGTATTATCGGCCATTGGATAGTCTTAAGATTTGCGCTCTCGGTTCTGGGCGATAAATGGACAACCGCAGGGCGCATAGAGAGAAGATTTCAGGAAAGACCGATTCGGTTATCCCTTGAATTTCGCTGTATCCCCGCACTTTTAAAGTGATTTTGCCAATCGCGAGTATCCGGTTGCGGCCTCGGCTGCGGCGGATTTTTGTGGCCGATCGCCATCGGTCTTGCGAATGGGAAAAATATTGTCGAAGCGGTTATTTGTTTCAGATTTCACGCCGGGAAGGCCCGGTTGGAGGTGTTCGGTGAAGCTTAGCGTCAAGATTGTACTTGGGTTTGTTCTGATCAACGTCATTTTCGCGGTTTTGTCCGCCTTCATTTTTGTTTCCCTCAGGCCGGTGGAGGACAATTTGACGCGTATGCGTAACGGGTACCTGCCCATGTACGGCGCCACCAGTGACATGCAATATACCGTCGCCCGGGTGAGCGGCGCTTTTGGCCTGTATGGCGCCACCGGATCCGGGGAAACCTTGGAAGAGGCCCGTCGTCAGATGGCCAACATGGAAGAGCTGCTGGTTTTTCTGCAAAAAAACAGCACTTCGTCCAACTCCCGGGCGGCCATGACCGTCAGGGAAAAGCTGGCTCCCGTGCTGGAGGGCTTCAAAACGTATAGTCAAAGCGTGGCGGGCCTCCCGGCCCAGATGGCCGACATCTACCAGACCATCGCCAACCTGGAAAAAGTCTATTACGATTTTAAGGAACAGAGCGGGCGTTACCGTTCCTTTCAGAGTGATTTTTTAATGAATGATTTAACCAGCGCGGAGCCGCCTTCCCAAGAGTCCCTGGTTCGCCGCCTGAACCGGCTGAAAATGGCCTCGGATTTGGTGGACATGGCCGATCTGATTTTGGTGGACACGTATAAAGCCTATATCATGTATAATCCCGACAGCCTCAAGGGCGGGGGGGAGCGGGCCGTCAAGATCGTCGACGTGGTGGAAAAGCTCATCGGCTCCATGCAGACCGATCCCGTCTATCAGGGGGTGCCCATCAGCGAAACCCTGAAGACCATTTTAGCCAGCGCCAAGGCTTTTCAGGCGGACATCGAGTTGTTGGAAAAACAGATGCGGGAGAAAGTCGCCGCGGATGTGGTCCGGAAGCAACTGGTCCAGTCCACTTTGGAACAAATGGCCGACCTGCGGGATACGGGTAAGCGCCTCACTGAGGAGGTGACCCAGGTCGTCTCCAACGCCGTCAGCGCGGTGGCCCACTATCTGGCTATCGGCCTTCTGGCCGCCCTGGCCGTCAGCGTGGCCACTTCCGTTTTTATCAGCCGGGGCATTACCCGGTCGATTAACCGACTCATCGAAGTCTTGAATCAGGAAGCCCGGGGCGTGGAAGAGGCCGCGCTCTCCATGACCACCACCTCCAACAGCCTGGCCGAAGGCTCCGGCCGGAACGCGGCCAGCTTGGAGGAAACCAGCGCGGCCCTGGATGAATTGTCCTCCATGACCCAGCGCAACGCCGAACATTCCGGCGAGGCTCATGAACTGATGACTCAGGCCACCACGGCGGTGCGCCGGGCCAACGAATCCATGGGCCAGGTGATCAGGGCCATGGACGAGATTTCCGCCTCCGGCAGCGAGATCGGAAAAATCATCAAGACAATTGACGAAATAGCCTTTCAGACCAACCTTCTGGCTTTGAACGCGGCGGTGGAGGCGGCCCGGGCCGGGGAGGCCGGCGCGGGTTTCGCGGTGGTGGCCGATGAGGTGCGGAACCTGGCCATCCGCTCGGCCGAGGCGGCCAAGAACACGGCCGACCTCATCGCCGGAACCATCAGCAACATCAATTCCGGGGAGGAAATGGTCAAGGTGACCGCCGACAATTTCCAGACCGTGGAAACCCATTCGATCAAAGTGGGTGAATTGTTGTCCGGAGTGGCCGAGGCTTCCAGGGAGCAGTCCCAGGGCATCGGGCAGATCACCACCGCCATGCACGAGATGGACCAGGTCACCCAGAGCACGGCGGCTTCGGCCGACCAGGCGGCCCGGTCGGCGGCCGAATTGACGGGCCAGGCCGGCGCGCTTCTGGAGGCGGTGGATGAATTGGCCCATCTGGTTCACGGCCATGAGGGCGGGAAGAGCCCGGCGGCGGCGCCCAAAGCCGCCAGGAAGGTTTCGTCCGGCCCTCGGTCCATGGCCGCGCCGGCCAGATCGTGGCCCGAGAAAACCGCGAAAGCCGCGAAAGCCGATTGGGAT
>JAVBTP010000132.1:0-3199 GCA_031556115.1 Candidatus Adiutricaceae bacterium | reverse complement strand
ACGGAGTCATCAGCGGCAACCGCGTGGTGGACATGAAGGTGGGGCTTGTTTTCGGCAGCTACCACGACGTGGACTACTCGGAAATGACGTTCAAGATCGCCGGTTCCATGGCCTTCAAAACGGCCTTTATGGAATGCAAACCCACCATCCTCGAGCCCATCATGCTCCTCACCGTCACCGTGCCCGACGAGTTCATGGGCGATGTCATGGGCGATATCTCCAGCCGCCGCGGAAAGCTGTTGGGCACCGAGGCCAAGGGCAAGAAGCAGATCATCAAGGCCCACGTGCCGCAGGTGGAAATTTTGAGCTACGCCCCGACCTTGACCTCCATGACCGGCGGCCGGGGGTCCTTTTCCCTCGAGTTCGCCCGTTATGACGAGGCCCCGCCGCAGATCAAGGACAAGGTGGTGGCCGAGTACAAGCCGAAAGAGGAAGAGGCCTGATACCCGGCCCCGCCCCGAAAGCCGATCCCGACCCCGCCGCCATCGGCGGGGTTTTTCGTCGCGGCCTTTTCATTACGGCCGTGGAGCCTGGCCGGCGTTGGTCGCAGCCAGGCCAAAAATGTGATTTTGGCCTGGCCGGATAGGCTCGATAGCTTGACCACCGGTCACTTCGCTCCGCCGTCCCGGGCGGGCCGACCGGCTATTTTGTTTATAGGAAAATTGTCGGAGGTTTGTCGCGCCCGGCTTTCATTCGCGATGAAACAGTTCCGAACCTGAAGGAGACGCCGCATGTCACGTTATGACCAGTATTTTCTCATGACCCCCGAGGATGTGGCCGGCTATGTCCAGGCCCGGCTCTCTTTCTTTCCGGCCGGGGCCGACTTCCACTGCGCTGAAATCGGCGACGGGAACATCAACTATGTCTTCCGGCTGGCGGACCGCCGCAGCGGCCTGAGCCTGGTCGTCAAGCAGGCCGGCACCGAGGCCCGCATCTCGTCGGAGATGCGCCTGTCCACCGACCGCGGCCGCATCGAGGCCGAAATCCTGCGGCTGGAGCATCGATACGCCCCCGGCATGGTGCCCCGGCTCCACCTCTATGACCCCGTCATGTGCGCCATGATCATGGAGGACATGACCGGCCACACCATGATGCGCACCGCTCTCCTGCGGCGCGAAATTTTCCCCCACTTCGCCGAACACATCAGCACCTTCATGGTGGAGACGCTCCTCCCCACCACCGACCTGGTCATGAACCCCAAGGAGAAGAAGAAGCTGGCGGCCGGCTTCATCAACCCCGACCTCTGCGAAATATCCGAAGACCTGGTCTTCACCGAGCCCTATAACAACCAAAAAGGCCGCAACCATGTTTTTCCGCCCAATGCCGAATTCGTCCAACGGGAGATCTATGACGATCCGGCCCTGCGCCTGGAGGCGGCCAAGCTGAAAGTGGATTTCATGACCAGGGCCCAGGCCCTGATCCACGGCGATCTCCACACCGGCTCGATTTTCGTCACCCCGGACCGGACCGTGGTCTTCGACCCCGAATTCGCCTTTTACGCGCCCATGGGTTATGACGTGGGCAACATCATTGCCAACATCTTTTTCATCTGGGCCAACGCCGACGCGGCCATCGACCCGCCCGAGGCCGGGGCGCCCTATAAAGAGTGGGCCGAGGCCACCATCGGCGACCTCACCGACCTGTTTATCAAAAAGTTCAAAGCCGCCTTCCAGCGGCTGGTCACCGAACCCCTGGCCCGGACCCCCGGTTTTCTGGATTGGTATCTGGGCACCGTTCTGGCCGACACGGCCGGGGTCTGCGGCCTGGAACTGATCCGCCGCACCGTGGGTCTGGCCAACGTCAAAGACCTGACCACCATCCCCGACGAAGGGAAGCGCACGCGGGCCGAGCGGATCGTGGTCTTTTTAGCCAAGGACTGTATTCTCAACCGCGCCGCCTTCCAAAGCGGAAGCGACTATCTGGCCGCCCTGAACCGGGCGGCGGCCAAGGTCCCGGCCTGGAAATAACGGGGTTGTTTCTATAAAACGGGGCCTGGTCAGACCTCGGCCGGCGAACAACGGCACCTTTTCACCGGCCAGGTTCCCGACCGGTCTTCGGCATATAAACAGGAAAGATATGACCATGAACGATTTCCAAAAATTCGCCGCCCTCGATACCGTGGCCTTCGATGAGGCCTCCGAGGAGGTGACGATTATCGACCAGACCGGGCTGCCGGGCCGGCTGGAAACCCGCCGCCTGCGAACCCAGCCGGAAATCTGGGAAGCCATCAAAAGCCTCAGGGTGCGGGGGGCGCCGGCCATCGGGATCACCGCCGGCCTGGGCCTGTATCTGGCGGCCCGCGACCTGGCGGCCGCCGGCGTCGAGGATTTTTACCCGGCCCTGGCTGAGGCTTCGGCCTATTTAAATTCTTCGCGGCCCACGGCGGTCAATCTCTCGTGGGCCCTCGAGCGGCTCCTGGCCCGCGCCGAAGAACGACGCGGCCAGACCCCCGCGGCCGTTGTGGCCGCCCTTCGGGCCGAGGCGCTGGCCATCCTTGAGGAGGATGTGCGGGTCTGCCGGGCCATCGGCCGCCACGGCCTGACGCTGATCCGGGACGGCGACGGCCTGTTGACCCACTGCAACGCCGGCCGCCTGGCCGCCGTGCGCTACGGCACGGCCACGGCCCCCATGTATGTGGGCCTCGAGGCCGGTCTCCGCTTCAAAATTTTTGCCGACGAAACCCGGCCGCTGTTGCAGGGCGCCCGCCTGACCGCTTATGAGCTCATGGCCGCCGGCTTCGACGTGACCCTGATCTGCGACAACATGGCCGCCACGGTGCTGAAAAAAGGCTGGGTGCGGGCCGTGTTCGTCGGCTGCGACCGGGTGGCGGCCAACGGGGACACGGCCAACAAGATCGGCACCCTCCCCCTGTCCATCGCCGCCCGACGCTACGGCGTGCCGGTGTATGTCTGCGCCCCCACCGCCACCATCGACCTTGGCACCCCTGACGGTGACCGCATCGTTATCGAGGAGCGGCCGGGTTCGGAAATCACCGACCGGTGGTACGCCGAACCCCAGGCCCCGGCCGGCTGCCGGACCTTCAATCCGGCTTTTGACGTCACCGAGCGCGACCTGGTGAGCGCCTTCGTCACGGAATACGGCGTCGTCCGCCCGCCGTTCGCCGAGGGTTTTCAACGCCTTTTCGCCGCCAAGGCCCGAGGGGGAGTTTACGCATGAAAACGAATGACGAGGCTACGAT
>JAVBTP010000252.1:0-3059 GCA_031556115.1 Candidatus Adiutricaceae bacterium | reverse complement strand
ATCATCAAGATCGACGACAAGCCCACCAAGGACATGAGCCTGACCGAGGCGGTCAAGCTGATTCGCGGCCCGAAGGGAACCAAGGTGACCTTCACCGTTTCCCGCGAAAACAGCAAGACCATGCCCACCTATTCCGTGGTGCGGGACCTCATTCCCATCCGCAGCGTCCGCTCCGAGGTGTTGGAGCCGGGTTATGGATATTTGCGCATCATCAGCTTTCAGGGCGACACCGGCAATGAGGTCTTGAAGGCCTTGAAAGACTTCCCGCCGCTGAAAGGGTTGATCCTGGACGTGCGCAACGATCCGGGGGGGCTTCTGGAGCAGTCCATCAAGGTCAGCGGCCTGTTTTTGGGGCCGGAAGTGGTGGTCGAGACCAAGGGCCGGATTGAGGATCAGAACGTCAGCTACCGGGCCGACAACCAGATGGTGCTGCCGGTGACCTGCCCCGTGGTGGTGCTGGTCAACGAAGGGTCGGCCAGCGCCAGCGAGATCGTGGCCGGGGCCCTGCAGGACCACAAGCGGGCTCTGGTGGTGGGGGCCAAAAGTTTTGGAAAGGGTTCGGTCCAGACCATTCTGCCGCTGCCGGACGGATCGGGCCTCCGGCTGACCACCGCCCGTTTCTACACCCCTTCGGGCCGCTCCATCCAGGCCGACGGCATCACCCCGGACGTGCTCGTGCCCAGCCGCCTGCCTCCGGAGGTGGAAGTCATTCGGGAACAGGATCTGGACCGCCACCTGGTGGGCGCCAATGAAAAGCCCAAAGAGAAGACGCCGGCGGCCAAAGACGAACAGCCGGGTGCGCCGGCCGAAGGCGGGGCGTTCGAGATGCCTGATCGGCCCTTGTCGGAAATGCCTTTGCCGGAACGGCTTAAGTTCGACCCCCAGTTGGACCGGGCCCTGACCCTTTTGAAAACCAACAAGGTGCCCAATAAGTTCGCCTCGCGCTGAACCGGCGCCCGGCCGCACACAATGAGGCCGTAAGTTTTGCCATACGATCCACTCATGATCATGGAGGCCATCTCAGGGGCTCCCTGGTCGTACCTTATGTTTGTCCGCCTTTAAGGAGACCCCATGTCCTCATCCTCTGGTGACCCGCGGGAAAGCCAGCCCTTGACCGAAAACGGCCAGCCCGAGCTGGAGCTGGAAACCGGCCCCCGGGCCGAGCGTCCCAATTTCCTCACCGCCACCCGTTTCGTCGACTTCGACCTGCCCCCGGAAATATTGGAAGGCCTGGATAACGCCGGCTTTGAATATTGCACCCCCATCCAGGCCCAGGCCATTCCCGTGGCCATGCATGGCCTGGATATCGCCGGCCAGGCCCAGACCGGCACCGGCAAGACCACGGCCTTTCTGGTGCCGCTGCTGAACCGGCTGTTGAAGAACAAACCGCTGGAGGCGGGCGTGCCCCGGGCCATCATCGTGACGCCCACCAGGGAGCTGGCTTTGCAGATCCACGAGGACGCCCTGGTCCTGGCCGGGGCCACCAACCTCAAGCAGGTGCTGGTCATCGGCGGCATTGACTACAAGGAACAGGCCGATCTCCTGGCCACCGGCCCGGAGATCGTCATCTGCACGCCCGGCCGCATCATCGACTATTTGCAGCAGGGGGTGTTCAAGACCAAGGGTATCGAGGTGGCCGTGGTGGATGAGGCCGACCGCCTGCTGGACATGGGCTTCATCAAGGACCTGAAATTTCTCCTGGGCAAGCTCCCCCCCTTCACCCACCGCCAGACCATGCTCTTTTCGGCCACCCTCGACGACCGGGTGCTGGAACTGACCTACGAGTTCATGAACCCTCCCCAGTTCATCACCGCCGAACCGGACAAGGCCACCAAGGTCCATATCGAGCAGGAATTGTATCACGTGGGCCGGGATGAAAAATTGAGCCTCCTCATCGGCCTTTTGCGGCGGGAGGCGCACCGGCGGGTCATCATTTTCGCCAACACCAAAAGCGGGGTGGAGTGGCTGGCCAAGAAGCTGACCTTAAACGGCTTCCAGGCCGAGGGCATCACGGGCGATCTGCCCCAGCCCAAGCGCCTGAAGCTGATGGAGGCTTTCAAGGAAAACCGCCTTCAGATATTGGTGGCCACCGATGTGGCCAGCCGGGGCATCCACGTCGACGACGTCAGCCACGTATACAACTATGATCTTCCGCAGGACGCCGAGAATTACGTCCACCGCATCGGCCGCACGGCCCGGGCCGGGCATACCGGCAAGGCCGTTTCCTTCGGCTGCGAGGATTATGTCTTCCATTTGGAGGCCATTGAAAACCTGTTGGGGGAAAAGATTCCCGTCTTCTGGGCCGAACAGGAGTGGTTTCAGGAGGATCATGGTGGGGATGTGCGCCTGAAGGACCGTCGTGGCGGCGACCGCGACCGTGACCGGCGCAAGGGTTCCGGCCGCGGCGGCCGGGAAGGCGGCCGGGAGGGCGGCTCCGGCGGTGGTGCCCGGGCTGCTCGGGGGCCGGCCAAGAGCCAGCGGCCGGGCGGCATTTTCGGGCTCTCGCCCCGTTTTGTCGGCGGCGACACGCCGGATGTCCGCCAGATGTTGAACTGGACTGTGGACCTGGAAGATGAGCCGGTGCTGGAAGGCGAGATCATCGAGGCTTCCGGTGAGACGGCCGAAACTCCCGACCGGGAGGGCCGGCCCGACCGGGAACGTCGGCGCAAGCGGCGGCGGGGCCGGCGGGGCCGCGAGGCGGCGGCCGGCCAGATGGCCGCGCCGGAGGCCCAGGCCGAAGAGGCGGCCGACGAAGTGTCTGAAGGACCGGCGGAAACCAAAGCCCATTCGAAAACCGAAGCCGCTCCGCCGGCCGAGGCCAAGCCGCTGGCCGAGGCCGAGCCGAAGAAGGCGGGGGCCAAAAAGAGCCGCCGTTCTTCCCGGAAGCCGAAAACCGCGCCTTCGATTCCGGTTGAAGGGTCAGCCGGGGCTGGCGCTCCGGCGGCGGCGGAAGCCGGCGGGGCTCGGGAACCGAAATCGGCTCCCGCGGCGGAAGTGACTCCGGCTCCGGCGCCCACGCCTTCAGCCGAGCCCGTCAAAGCGCCGGTGGCTGTATCCGC
>JAVBTP010000104.1:0-3956 GCA_031556115.1 Candidatus Adiutricaceae bacterium | reverse complement strand
ATGATCATCTTTGCGGCTCAGGCCAACGTCCCGGCCGACCAGCTGTTTCTGTCCGGCGTCGTGCCGGGGGGCATTCTGGCCGGCCTTTTGATGGTGACGGCCTGGTGGGACGCCCGCCGCCGAGGTCTTCAGGAGCCGCCCCCCGATAGTCAGGCGCCCTCCCTGGGGCGGCTGTGGTGGAGGGCCAAGTGGGCCATTTCCCTGCCGGTGCTTATTCTGGGCGGTATCTGGGGAGGCGTGTTCACGCCCACCGAGGCGGCGGTCATAGCCGTGGCCTGGGTGCTGGCGGTGGGTCTGGTCCGTCGGCGTCTGACCCTCAAAGATCTCTCGGCCGCGCTGACCGAGACCTCGCTCCTGGCCGGGGGGGCGGTCATCCTCCTGGCCCCGGCCACGGCCCTGGCCCGCTATCTGGCCATCGTGGGCGCACCCCAGGCCCTGGCCGTCCAGGTGGCCGCCCTGGCCGGCGGTCCGGTGGGTTTTTTATTCATCATGGCCGGGGCGCTTTTTCTCTGCGGCCTGATCGCCGACACCATATCCATGATCGCCATCATGACCCCCATTTTTCTGCCCGTGGCCGGGCTCCTGGGGGTGGACCCCATCGTCATGGGCCTGGTTTTCATTCTCTGCTGCGAGGCCGGGTTTTTAACCCCGCCTTTTGGCGGCAACCTTTTCATCGCCGCCCGTCTTTCCGGCAGCGATTTCGGCCGGCTGTCCGTCGCCGCCATCCCCTATGTCGCGGCCATCATGTTTCTGACCGCTCTGATTATCCTTTTTCCGGGATTGTTTTTTCTGGCCGGGTGACTGGCGGCCGACCCGGCCCGGCTGAGGGTGGTTTTTGTTCCACCCGCCGCCGGCCGATTAAAAGCGGCCAGGATCCGGCCTCTGAAACGAGCCGGTACGGATATTGATAAGCGTTGATAAGGCTTGCCTCGGCCGTCCCGGCTGTAGTATACTATACGAGAATAGGTTGCCGTATACCCGATGCTCACCCCGGTTCCCGGGCTTTCTCCTCCTCTCAGGCGGGATACCGGCTCAACGCTGGCCGTACCCTGACCTTGGATTTCACTTTTCCGGCTTTCATCGGTTTCATTGAAATCCCGCGCCGGACGGCGAACCACAGTTCCTATTCCACCCAACGCTATTAAGTAAAGATTTGTCCGGCCTGACTTCGACGGCCGGACGGCTGCCCGGCCCCATGGCGGACGGCCGCGAATTACAGGAAAGGATCGGCACCGCACCGCAACGCGACTCGCCTAAACCGCAAATGGAACCAGTGGCGGAAAAAGGATATTTTTCTCTGAGTGACCTGGCTTATGAAAAACTTATGGCCGCCGTCATTGAAGAACGCTTTCAGGTGAACACCAAGCTCCCGCCGGAAACGGAACTGGCCCAGCAACTGGGAGTTTCGCGCCCGGTCTTGCGTATGGCTCTGCAACGTTTGAAAGCCGACGGCCTTCTGGCCTCCCGGCGGGGATCCGGCAACTACGTGATCCGCAGGCCGCACCAAACCATGCTGGAAATGGTTCGCCTAAACCAGGTTTCGGATATTCAGAGTTGCTTCAAGTACCGGGTGGGCGTCGAAGGGGAGTCGGCCTATTACGCGGCGCTGTCCAAGGATAAAAACGCGCTGCATAAAATTGAAAGATCTCTGCTCGGTCTTTCCGAAGCGATAAAAAACAAGGTTCCCGGGGTGGAGCAGGATTTCGCTTATCACCTGAACATCGCTTTGGCCACGGAAAACCACTATTTCGTTTCCGCTTTGATGATTATCCGGGCGCAATTCACTTTTGGCATCTCCCTGACCCACAACCTGATGCTGCAACGCTACAAGGAGCGGCTTCTGGCCGTTCACGAAGAGCACGAAGTCATCTATGACGCGATAGCCCGCGGCGAGGCCGCCGCCGCCCGCGAGGCGATGCGGGCTCACATAGAAAACTCCCGGCACAGGATATTCGAAGGGGTTTTGGAGGAAGACGGGGCCTCGGAAGAAGACGGCCGCTGAAAAATAACGTTTCGCTTTCCCTTTTGACCGGAGCGGGCCCGCCCGGCCAAAAGGGAGAGCGTTTTCAAATCAAACGCGCGGTTTGATTCGAAGGTGGGATCACTGGCCCAAGGCCTTGAAGGCGGCTTCTATGGCCCTGGCGCCGTAGGGGCCGGCTTCCGTGGCCCACTTGACGTAGAAATCCTTCATCAACGCCTTGCCTTCCTTCATGATCGTTTCGTTGGATTCATACACCTTGACCTTGCCGTTTCTGTAGCCGCCGATGATCTCCAGGGCTTTTTGGTCTTCCTCGGTAATGAAGCTCTTCCAGTAAGACTCCACCAGCTTGACGGCCTCGTCCTCGAGGATATCCCGGTATTCCTGGGGCAGGCTGTTCCAGGCCTCGCCGTTGACTATGACAAAGGAACCGTTGGTGCTGAAGGGAATTTTCAGCACCCAGTCAATGAGCTCATAAAAGGAGCCGGCCACCGTGCTGAACGAGCCGGTGACGAAGATGTCGATGACCGAACGGCTGATGGCCTGGGGTATTTCATTGCTGGTGATGGCTATGGAATTCGCCCCCACCTGTTTGGCAAAGGCCTGCATGTAGGAATTCTGGCCCCGCATGCTGCGCCCCTTCATGTCCGCCAGCTTGGTGATGACCTCGCCTTGGCCGTACATGTATTGCAGCGGCTCGGGCAGGAAGAACCAGGTCTTGACGTTGTTTTTGGCCATTTCCTCTTCGAAAATCGGATAGATGGCGTCGACCAGCTTTCGGAAATCCGCCCAGTTGTCGCAAAGGAACGGATATGTGGGAATGGCGCCGACCTGGGAGGTGCCGGCGATATTGGCCGTGTTGGCGTCGGAAATCTGCACACTGCCGTCGATGGCGATGGTTATGGCTTCCGGCCCTTTATAGGGCACCTCGCCGGCCGGACGCAGGGTGATGTCCAGTTGGCCGCCGGTCCGTTCCTTGACGTTGGCGGCTAACTGTATCAGGCCGATGTTCCGTACGTGGTTGAGCGGTACGCAAACGAAGAAATCCCATTTGAAAACTTTGGCCTCGGCGGCGAAAACGTTGCCTGAAAAGAGCGGGACGGCCAGCAATATAGCCGCCAGAAAAGCCGATGTTTTTTTCACTGCGTTCATGGTCGAATCCTCCTTGGTTAGGCTCCGGTTTTGAAGCCGACCTCGCCGACAGGCGATTGTTTCCTGATAATTGAACCGTATGCTTTCAGAGGCGCCCGGCTTCGGTCATCGCAAGACCGCCCCGTAGCGGGCGGACTGAACCATCCTCGCGTAGCGGGCCAGATACCCTCCCGCGGCCTTGGGCGCCGGCCTGACCCAGGCGGCCAGGCGCGCGGCCATATCCGCCTCGCTGACTTCAGCCGTCAGCGACCGGCCCGGAATATCGATAACCACCATATCCCCGTCCCTGAGGCCGGCCAGGGGCCCTCCCTCCGCCGCTTCCGGGCAGATGTGGCCGATGCAGGCGCCCCGCGTCACGCCGCTGAACCGGCCGTCCGTCAGCAGGGCGACCCGGAGGCCCAACCCGGCGATGATGGCCGTGGGGCTGAGCATTTCACGCATGCCCGGCCCGCCCCGCGGCCCTTCATACCGGATGACCACCACCTGCCCGTCTTTTATTTCCCCGGCCAAAAGGGCGGCCACCGCTTCTTCCTCGGATTCGAAAACTCTGGCCGGGCCTTTGAAAACGAGCATGTCCTCGGCCACCGCGCTCTCTTTGACCACCGCGCCCTCCGGGGCCAGGTTTCCGTGCAAAACCGCCAGGCCGCCGGTGTGGCGGTGGGGATTTTCGACGCCGCGGATGACCTCGGGCCTGGCGACGGCCGCTGTCCGGAGGCGGTCTTTCAGGGTCCCGGTCACGGTCAGCGCCGCCTCGTCGATGACGCCCAGCTTGGAGAGCTCCTTCATGACCGCGGCTATGCCCCCGGCCTCATCCAGATCCTGCAGG
>JAVBTP010000170.1:0-7074 GCA_031556115.1 Candidatus Adiutricaceae bacterium | reverse complement strand
GATGGGAATAAACCCCTCCCCGTCGGGATGGAGCCCGAATTCGTCCGGCCGGCAGCCCAGGGCGTAACGCAGGAGCTTGTCCAGGCTATCCTGCTTGTGCGCTGTTTTTTTAGCCATAAACCTCCCCGGTGTGGTATCATGAAAGGCAGTTCCGACGTGGTGATTATACCCCAAAAGAGGACCACATGTTCAAAAAATTCGCCGGCCTCGAAAATCGGACGGAGCGGCTGGAAATATTCAACCTCATCAAGTTCAACCTCACCACCTGCCTGAGACTGATGGAGTTTCTCAGTCTGGCGCTCCTGCTTTTCGGTCTCGGCTGGCTCCTCAGCGGCCCCTTCACCGCCGACGGCCTTTTCCCGGGAGCCCTTTTGGCCATCTTTCTCATGCTGCTCGCGGTCAGCGTGGCGCGCCTGCCGTTCGTATGGGCCGTCAGCGCCCTCCTGGCCGCTTTCAGCCTGGATCCCCGCCCCGCCAAGTCCCGCCTGGCCGCCCTGGCCCGATCGGCTCTGCACCGAGGCGCGGTAATCTGGCTGATTACGGTGATCCTGCTCTGGGGCCTGGCCGAGATGAACCTCTGGGTCTGGACTCTCTCCACTTTGGGGTTCGGCGCGGCCCTGATTCTGGGGGAGGCCTGTTTTCCCCGCCTTTGGCGGCCGGAAAAACTCCGTCCGCCGCGGGAAGGAGAACTGCCGCCCTCTCTTTTGGCCCGCCTGGACCACTGGACCGCCCAAACGGGCTTACCCCGATGCCGCTTGATGATTTCCAGCGATTTTGACACCGAGCTCCGGCCGCCGCGGCTGTCCGGCCTCGGCCCCACGCTGACCCTGATCATCTCCGAAAAAGCCCTGGCCGCTTTTCCCCCGCGGGAAATGGAAGTCCTGGTGGTCGCCGCCGTGATCGGCGCCCTGATCAAAGCCCCCCTGAAAATGCTGCTCCTGCGCTTTTGCGCGCTGGCGGTGGCTGTCCCGCTGGCGGCCATTTTGATCAGCACCCTGGGCGCGAGCTGGTGGGCCTATCCCCTGGTGACCAGCCCGGCCCTGGTGGCCCTGATCTGGCTGGCGGCCTGGATCGGCGCGGGCGCGGCCGAACTCACCGGCCGGCTCACCCACCGGGCCTTGGCTCCCCAGTTGGCCGCCGCGGCCACCGTGATTCTCAAAGACGAGGAGGCCCTGGTCCGGGCCCTGATGATTCTGGCCGAGCGCAACCTGGAGGAAGAGTCCCCTCCGGCCTGGCGGGAGATGTTCCGCTGCCGGCCCAGCCGCGCGGCTTTTCTCAAGCGGGCGCATTATCATCGGCACCTGGCTCAATTTAAAGAATAACATGGTCCGGGGACGGCCGCGTCGCCCGGGTGCGGCAAGAATTCGAACAAAACGCTTGGAGGTGCATCATGGTTTCCGTTGGCCGCCCCACCTGGGCGGAAGTCGACCTGTCGGCCATTCGCCGCAATATCATGGCTCTCAAATCGCTGGTCAGCCCCCCTACCCGGTTCTGCGCGGTGGTCAAGGCCGATGGCTACGGCCACGGCGCGATAGCCGTGGCCGGTGAGGCCATCAAGGCCGGCGCCGACTACCTGGCGGTGGCCATTTTGGATGAGGCCCTGATCCTGCGTTCGGCCGGATTCACCGGACCGTTGCTCATCCTGGGCTATACCCCGCCGCGCCAGGCCCACCTGGTGGCGGAAAACGGTCTGACCCAGACCATCTACAACCTGGAGCAGGCCGAGGCCCTCTCGGGAGCGGCCCAGGCCTTGGGGCTGATGGCCAAGGTCCACTTGAAAGTGGACACGGGCATGGGCCGGCTGGGGGTCAGGCCCGCCGACGCCCCCGATTTCGCCGTGGCCGTGGACCGGCTGCCGAACCTGATCGTGGAAGGCGTCTATACCCATTTCGCCAAGGCCGACAGCCGGGACAAGGCCCACGCCCTGAAACAGTTCGACGCCTTCCGTTCCGCCCTGACCGGCATCAGGGACCGGGAGTTAACCATTCCCATCAGGCACTGCGCCAACAGCGCGGCCACCCTGGACCTGCCCGAAACCCACCTGGACATGGTGCGGGCCGGCATCAGCATGTACGGTTTCTGGCCCTCGGATGAAACCACCAAACCCATTGACCTGACTGCGGCCATGCGCCTGAAAACCACGGTGGCGCTCCTCAAACACGTGCCCGCCGGCACACCCCTGAGCTACGGCTGCACCTACGTCACCGAGGCCGAGGCCGACATCGCCACCCTGCCGGTGGGCTATGCCGACGGCTGGACGCGGATGCTCTCCGGCCGGGGAGCCAAGGCGCTGGTGGCCGGGCAAAGGGCTCCGGTGGTGGGCCGCATCTGCATGGACCCGTGCCTGATCGACGGCACGGGCATACCCGGCGTGGCCGAAGGCGACGAGGTGCTGCTCTTCGGCGGGCCGGATCTGCCGGCCGAGGAAGTGGCCGGACTCCTGGGCACCATCAACTACGAAATCGTCTGCATGGTGGGGAAACGCGTCCCCAGGGTGTATTTCGGCGGGTAAGGCTCAAACCTTCCGGCGGGTTTTTCTGAAGAACGTCAGGCCCGTGAACATGAAAACCGGCCGGGGCCGAACACCCGCCGAACCAGGCCGAACTTCGGGCTGGCCCTGTTTGTCGTCGGCCTGGGTCTGGTGAGCCTCTTGGCCGCCGGACGCTCCGACCGGCGGGCGGAACCGTCCACCGGCTCCGCCCGGGTTCCGGCGCGGGAAACGATCTCCGGCCGGGTGGTCCAGGTGCACGACGGCGACACCGTCAGCCTGCGAACCGACGACGGCGCCCCCGTCAAGGCGCGCCTGTTCGGCCTGGACGCCCCCGAGTTGGACCAGCCCCACGGGCCGGCGGCCAAACGTTTTCTGGCCGGCCTGGTGGCCGGGCGACCGGTGCGGGCGGAGCCGCGCGATCGGGACCGGTATGGCCGCCTGCTGGGGCGGATTTTTTTGGGGAATCGGCCGGTGGACCAGGAAATGATCGGTCAGGGGTGGGCCTGGGTATATGAAAAGTATTGCCTGGAGCCGCACTGCGAGGAATTGCGGGCGGCCCAGGCCACGGCTCGCCGGAAAGGGCTGGGGCTGTGGCAAGATCAGGACCCCGTTCCCCCTTGGGTCTGGCGCCGGGAGCGCCCCAGGTGGTAAATCGTCACCTGCCATTCGGCAAAACGACCGGGGGCTTCACCCCTCGATGAAGTTCTCCGCAGCCGGGGGGAAACCCTGACCAAAAGCTCCCCCCCCTTCTCATTGGGCGCGCCCGCGCGACAGTCTTTCGGCGATGATGACCAGAATCACGGTGACCAGCAAGACAATGGTGGACAAGGCGTGAATTTCGGGGGAAACGCCTCGGCGGACCGAGGAATAGATGTAGATCGGCAGCGTCACCGAATCGGGCCCGTGAGCGAAGAAGCTGATGATGAAATCGTCCAGGGACAGGGTGAAGGCCAGCATGGCCCCGGCCAGTATGCCGGGGGTCAGCAGCGGCAGGGTGATCCGAAAAAAGAGATACCGGCCATTGGCATAGAGATCCCGGGCGGCTTCATCGATGTCGCGCCCCAAGGAAGCCAGACGGCTGCGGACCACCAACGTGACGAAGGAAATCTGAAAGGTGATGTGGCCCAGAATCAACGTCACCAGGCCCATCTCGAAAACCGAGGAAATTTTTCGCAACACGCTGAAGGTCAGCACCAAAGCCGCGGCCAGGATGATGTCCGGAGTGACCACGGGCAGGTGAACCAGAAGATCCATGGCCTTGACCGACCGCTTGGGCCAGGGGAAACGGTCCAGCCCCAGGGCCAGGGCCGTGCCCAAAACCGTGGCCGCCACGGTGGAGATCAGGGCCACCATCAGGCTGTTCCAGGCCGCCTCCAAGATGGCCTCGTTTCGGAAAAGCATTTCATACCATTTCCAGGTAAAACCTTTCCAGATCAGGCCATACTTGGCGTTATTGACCGAAAAGACGGCCACGGCCAGGGAAGGCAGATAGAGAAAAATCAGGCTGCATATGGCCACCACGGCCACCACCGGGCGCTTGATATTCATGGGCGTCGCTTTCTCAAATCAGTCGATCCGTCTTCAAGGCTTCAGCGGGCTGGAGGTCCCCGTTTTATCCCCCCAGCGGCGATAGGCCATCAGGCCGATCATGGTCAGCATCATCAGGGCCAGGCAGAGGGCCGCGCCAAAAGGCCAATCGCGGCTCTGGCCGAACTGGTTCTGGATAAGGTTGCCGATGAGCATGTATTTGGAGCCGCCCAGGAGGTCGGTGACCACAAACATGGCCATGGCCGGAATGAAAGTGACGATGACCCCCACGGTGAGCCCGGGGCTGGTCTGGGGCAGAATGGCCTGGGTGAACACCGCCCAACGGCTGGCGTAAAGATCCCTGGCGGCCTCCAGAAGCTCCCAGTTGAGTCGTTCGACGCTGGAATACAAGGGCAGGGCCATGAAGGGCAAAAAAGTGGAAACCATGCCCAGAAATGTGGCCAGAGCCCCCGGAAAGAGGGGCGTCCCCTCGGGAATGAACCCTAAAAAGGCGGCCAGCTTGGCCGGGAGCAACTGCGGGCTGAGGATCAGCAGCCAGGCGTAGGTGCGCACCACCACATTGGTCCAAAAAGGGACCACCAGCAGAAACAGGAGCCAGGTGCGCATCTTCGGTGACCGGGTGGCGATGAAAAACGTCAGAGGATAGGCCAGCGCCACGCACAACAGGGTGGTCACCAGCCCCACCCACAGGCTGCGGCCCAAGATCAGGAGGTGGTCCGGGGTCCAGCCGAACAGGCCATAGCCCAGCAGCCGCCTGTAGTTGTCCAGATTCCAGACCCAGTGGATATCCCCGAAATCCCCCCGCTGGGCCAGGGACAGGAGCACCAGCCCGGTGGCCGGCAGGGCCAGAAACATCAGGAGCCACACCAGGCTCGGCCCCAGAAGGGCCAGGCCCCTGAAGCGCAAATCCCGCAGGCGGTGAATGCCGCCATACCAGATCAACAGGCCGGGCGGCACCGGCTCGTCATCGGGCGGGGGCCCCATCCGGGGCGGGCCGACCGGGTCGCCGCCGGTGACAGGAAGGGAACCGCGAGGTTCCTGAGACTCGCTCATGGCCGATCTCCGCATCACGTAAAAAAAAGAAAAGGCCGACACGGCTCCAATCGGAGCCGCGCCGGCATTCAAGGTGGAAGAATCAAGCCTTATCCAGAGCCACCAGATCTTCCGGAGGGAAGAACAGGCTGACCCGGTCGCCGGGGCGAAGGTGTTCCTTGGTGTGGGTGCGCACCCGAACCCGGCCGGCTTCACCGGCCAGACCGTCCGGACCGTCGCCCGGGGTGAGCCAGACATCGAGGCTTTGGCCGCGATAGATGGCTTCCCGCACCTGGCAGCGAACCCAGTTGGGGTCGCTGGCCGGGGCGTCACCGAGGACGATGCGTTCCGGCCGGATGGCCAGGCTGCCTTCATCCCACTGGGGAGCCGCGGAGAGGTCAAAAGAACCCAGAAAAGTCACCACCCGGTTCCCCTCGCGGTGAGCCCGAATGATGTTGGCCGCGCCCAGAAACTCGGCCACGAACTGATTGCGCGGCCGGGAATAGATTTCCCGGGGCTCGCCGACCTGTTCCACCAGGCCGTCGCGCATCACCGCCAGGCGGTCGGAAACCACCATGGCCTCGTCCTGGTCATGGGTGACCAGAATGAAGGTCTGTTTCAGTTCCCGCTGCAGACGGCGCAGTTCTTCCTGCACCTGGGCCCGCAAATGGGCGTCCAGGGCGCTCATGGGTTCGTCCAGCAGGAGGATGTCCGGTTCGTTGACCAGGGCCCGGGCCAAGGCCACCCGCTGCTTCTGGCCCCCGGACAATTGATGGGGATATCGTCTTTCCAAGCCGTCCAGGCCCAGCATCTCAAGCTTTTCCAAAACCCGCCGCCGCACCTCGCCGGGGTCGACATTGCGGGCCTTCAGGCCAAAAGCCACATTTTCAAAAATGTTGAGGTGCGGGAACAGGGCATAGCTCTGAAACACCGTATTCACCTGGCGTTTGGCCGCCGGAAGCCGGGTAATATCCCGACCGCCTAAAAAAACATGCCCGGAATCCGGTAGTTCCAGGCCGGCGATAATGCGCAACAAAGTGGTCTTGCCACAACCGGAGGGGCCGAGCAACGTAAAAAACTCGCCCTCCCGGACCTCTAAGTCAACGCCCTTCAAGGCTTTGTGGCTGCCGAAGTTTTTTTGGACTTGCGCCACCCAAAGTCCCAATTCAATCTGGCCGGTCAATTCCTCTCATATGCCTCCCTTTAACCCGTTTACAGTCCGTATCGATTCGCTTCTTCTTTTGGGCCGAATAAGACGCCCGCTTCAGGGGTTTCGGGAGGAGCCGCCAAGGGCGGCCAGGATCTCCACGGCTTTGAGCTGGTAAAACCGCCCGCCGTAGCCTGAAAGGGGCCCGCTGTCCTATTCGAGCGAACCGGGACCGGATAACACCTCTAATGAGATGTTGTGCAAGTCGCTTATTTAGCACAGACGCGACTTCTGGTCAAGCGAATTTTTCGTTCTTGATCGACCTCAATAATAAATATTCCAAGAGGGGTTGTCAAGGATAAAAATTACCGCCGAATCACAGTGTTAGATAATTTTTTTTAGCCATATCCCGCATCTCGCCGCCGCGCCTGTTTTTCGGCGGAGGGGGCGGCCCAAAGAAATCCCGCCGACCGACCCGACCACAAGATGTTGTGGCGGCTCCTGTATTCGGTATCAGGCGGCGGAGGGGTTGAGCATCCTTTCGGCCAGACGCGCCCAAAATTCCAGCCAGAGGGGTAAGGCTTCCTCATTGAGGCAAAATCGCGGGCTGTGGAGCGGGGCGTCGCAGCCGGGCCCGCCGGTGCCCAGAAGGATATAAACCCCCGGCACTTTTTCCAAAAAATAGGAAAAATCCTCACCGCCGAACGAAGACGGCGTTGAGCCGAGCGCCCGCGGCCCCAGCCAGTCCGCGGCCACGTCCCTGACCACCTGGGCCAGCCGGGGGTCGTTGATGGTGGGGGGATAGCCTTCGTGCCATCGGGTCCGGACCCGGACTCGGCCCTCCCCCTCCATATCC
>JAVBTP010000253.1:0-3061 GCA_031556115.1 Candidatus Adiutricaceae bacterium | reverse complement strand
TGGTGGTGGATTTCATCGACATGCGCGAGGAAAAGCACCGCCGCGAGGTGGAAAAGCGCATCCGCGAGGCCACCAAGAACGACAAGGCCAAAACCGATTTCGGCCCTATCTCCAAATTTGGCCTGTTGGAGCTTTCCCGCCAGCGGCTGCGGCCCTCCATTGAAATGGGCAATTTCATCACCTGCCCGATCTGTCTGGGCCGGGGCCTGGTCAAAACCTCTGAAAACGCGTCCTTGGGGGTTCTGCGGCAGATTTCCCACACCCTGGCCAAAGGGGGGCTGGCCGCGGTCAAGGCCCGGCTGAACCCCGAGGTGGCCCATTACCTCCTGAATTTCAAGCGCTCCGAATTGGGGCGCCTGGAGGACCGCCACAAGTCCAAAGTCATCATCATCGGCGACCTCTCCTTCCCGCCGGGCAAATGGGAAGTGGAACAGGTCAAGCGCGGGGCTGAGAGCGAATCCATCAAGCCCGGCGAAGTGGCCAACTGCGACCACAACGGCCGGAACGGGCGGCATCGCGAACCCGTGCCGGCCAACGGGCCGCTGGAGATTTTCGGCGAGGAATCGCCCCTCTCGACGGCCGAGGCCCTGGCTGTTGACCTGATGGATGTGCCCCATGAGGTTTGCTGATTTTCTTAGCGGTCTTTTGAGCCTGACGGCGGCCGTGGCGATTCTGGCCGGCTGCGGACCCCGGCCGGCCGCCCTGACCGACCCTACCGCTCCCCCGCCCGGGTACCAGCGGCGGATCATGCTGGTGGTGGAGCGGGCCGATTTCAGCCCGGTGGCCGGGGCCGAGGTCAGTATCGAGGTGGAGGAGCCCACCCGGCTGATCAGCCCGGCCGGCGGCCGGGGCCGGACCGACGCCCGGGGCGGGTTGGAGCTGGTTTTCGCCCCCCTGCCCCACTATGACCGGGCGGCGGCCAAGGCCGGGGACATTGTGGTGGATTTTCCCGTCAAGGCCAAGCTGACCGTCGGCGGCGGCCGGGGAGCCCTGGTGCGGTATCTTGATGATCGGGAAAGCTTTGCCCGATACGCCGATCCGCTGTATCAAGGCTTGAGCCGCGACCCCGAGACCGGGTTGACGTATTACAATATCGCGATGCCGTAAGGGCTGGGGCAAAATAACGATTTTTCCGCACCGCATAGGGGGCCGGCGATGAAAGTGGTGGCCTTGTCTTACGAAATCGGCAGCTTTGGCAAGTCCGTGGCCATGGATCTGGCCCAGAACGCCCAGTTGACCTTCATCCCCTTCGGCCAGGTCTACCGCCTGGCCCTGGAGCGCAACGAGCGTTTTCGGCTTCACAAGCAGGACGTGGCCGAAGGGCGGGGCAATATCGACATCTGGGAGGGGCTCTTTTTCGGCGAGCCCTCTTTCCGCAGCCTTTTCGAGTCCATCATCCTGGAAATGGCCGGCCGGGGCGACGTCATCCTCATCGGGGCCGGGGCCCAGGCGGTCCTGCGGCCCTTCGACGGGTTGCTTAAAGTCCACATCCAGGCTCCTTTGGAAGTGCGCATCAAACGGTTCATGGACCTCAACGGCCTGACCGTGGGCGAGGCCGGGCAGACCGTCAAGTGGTGGGACCAGCGCCGCCGGGCCTTGGCGGAATTCAGCGGCTTTGAAAATCTCGTCGACGAGGACGATTACGATCTGGTCATCAACACCGACCGGGTGAGCATCCCCGCCGCCAGCCGGTTATTGCAGGCCGCCATTCAGGAAATGCCCGGCCCGCCTGACTCGACCCTATGGCGGGACCGCCTGGCCCGTCTGGCCCTGGCCAAACGGGTGGAGTGCGCCGTGCGCGAGGGCGGCTCGGCCCTGGGCTTGGCCCCCTTGGAGGTCCGGCCCGCCGATGATCAGCCGGACACCCTGTGTCTGATAGGTTTTGTCCACACCGAGGCCGACGCCCGCAAGGCCCTGGCCTTGGCCCGGGCCGCCGCCGAAGGTCATCGGGTGCTGACCCAGTTGAAACAGTTGCGCCTGCATAACGACCTGATGCCCCCCAGTTATCTGCGGACGGAAGAGTAGAAAAGGAGATCGCTTTGGCCCCGGTCATCGATGTTCACGTTCACCTGACCCCGCCTGAAATCGTCGCCGAACGGGATCGCTTTTTGGCCGGCGAAGGCGCCTGGGCCGCCATGTATCGCGACCCCAAAGCCCGCCTGGCGTCCACTCCCGAACTTTTGGCCCTGATGGATGAAGAGGGTGTGGAGCAGGCTCTGGTGGGAGGCTTTGTCTGGGCCAAGGAGGAGACGGCCAGGCGCCACAACCACTGGCTGATGGAGCAGGCCGCCCTGTATCCCGATCGGCTGCGGCCTCTGATCGCCTTTGATCTGCTGGCGCCCTGGGCCCCGCGTCACGCCGAGGAACTGCTGGACGCCGGCGCTTTCGGCCTGGGGGAACTGTGCATTTACGACCGGTGCTTCGGTCCGCCTGAACTGGACGCCTTGGAGGCTTTTGGAGAGATGTGCCGGCAACGGGGGCGGGTGATGCTGGTGCACGTCAACGAGCCCATCGGTCACCAATATCCGGGCAAGGCTCCCTTGGAGATCGGCCATATTTTCGCTCTGGTGCGGCGGTGCCAGGGGGTGAAGCTCATTTTGGCCCATTTCGGCGGCGGGCTGCCGCTTTTGGCCGCCCTGAAGCGGGAAGTCAAGGAGGCCCTGGCCCAGGTGTGTTTCGACACCGCGGCCATGCCGTATCTCTATGATCCGGCGGCCGTGGCCATGGCTCTGAAGGTGTTGGGTCCGGAGCATTTTCTGCTGGGCACCGACTATCCTCTGCTCAAGCCTTCCCGTTACCGCAAATATTTGGTCGGGGCCGGGCTGACTCCTGAGGAGACGGACCAGATCATGGGCGGGGCGGCGGCCGCTTTTTTGGGGATATGATTTCCGCCCATCCTGGGGTTGTTTGTTGAAGAGCGTTTAGAAGTATGGGGCTCCTCGCTTCAAGCCCCCGGCCGCTGATGCGATAAATAATGTCAATTATTTATTGTTTGTTGAAAAGCTTTTGAGAAGTATGGGGCTCCTCGCTTCAAGCCCCCGGCCGCTGATGCGATAAATAA